>CAINMG010000082.1 GCA_903850725.1 Candidatus Staskawiczbacteria bacterium | reverse complement strand
TGAAAATGCTAAGAAGATTGAAAATCAAGTTAAAAGTAAGGGTTTTGAGATTGTGGCAAATTTTGATTTGGATACATTAAAGAAATCTAGCAATGAGTTTGCAAATTATATTACTCAAAAAGATCTTAGTTTTGTGGTTTTTGCCAATGAATATTATAATAATCAAGATTTTCTTAAGTTGCTAAACAATATCCCTTGGAAAGTAAAAAGTGATATTTATTTTATTAATTACAATGATTTTTACGAATTCTTAACTAAAAAAGTTTCTTTGGATAATTTCTCAGAAGTTTTGTTTTTAGAGAAAATATCGCAAAAAAGTAATAAAATTTATTTTATTTTAAAAAGGATTTTTGATTGGTGTTTGGGATTGTTGTTTTTTGCAGTTACAATTGTTTTATTCCCATTTATAGCTGTGGCTATTAAAATAGATTCCAAGGGAAGTATATTTTATAAGCAAGAAAGAGTAGGCAAAAATAGGAAAGTTTTTACCGTTTATAAATTTAGAACAATGCAAGAAATTACAAATCAAGACAAAGAAATTTGGCGAGAAAAAAAGGAAAATCAAGTTACTAGAGTTGGCAATTTTTTAAGGAGGTTTCATTTAGATGAATTGCCTCAGTGCATTAGTGTTTTAAAGGGTAGCCTTAGCTTTGTGGGGCCAAGGCCAGAGTGGGAGAAAATAGATGAAATTTTCCAAAAAGAAATTCCTTTTTATGATTTAAGGTATTTGGAACAGCCGGGTTTTACCGGCTGGGCACAGATAAATTTTAAACCATCTTTGTCTGTAAAGGAAGCTATGGAAAAATTTGAGTATGATTTGTATTATATAAAAAATAAATCTTTAGTTTTGGACGTAGAAATAGTGTTGAAAACCTTAAGGCTACTCATGCATAAATACTAGTTGTTGCGTGTGAGAGATAAATCTGATATTATAGACTTAAATTATATGGGTAAAATAAATACAAAAATTTTATTAATTGCAAGTTTGGGGATTTTCTTATTCTGCGCTTTTCAGGTAAAAGCTGTTTTACTAAATGAGGCAGTGACTTTTAATGTTAGCTCAAATCATTCTGTTGACAACTCAAGCAAGGTTCAAGCCAAGCTAATAAAAATTAATTCAAAGATTTTATTTTATGTAGACAAAGATTGGTGGGATAGTCAAACATATGCAAAACAAACAGATATTTTAACTGGTTTGGATAGCTTGTCTGCTGAATATGAGAATAAAATTTATCCTACATTAACTTCTTTATTTGGATTTGAATGGAAGGGTGGAATCGATGGTGATGAAAGGATCACGGTTCTATTTCATCAAATGAAAGATAATATGGGAGGATATTTTAGATCAGCTGACGAGCAACTTAAAATTCAAGTTACTGATTCCAACCAAAGGGAAATGCTTTATTTGCCTTTAGCTAAAATTGAAAATAGTCAACTAAAGGGTCTTTTGGGGCACGAGCTTGTGCACTTAATTACATTTAATCAAAAAGGTAAAAATTTTGGCGTAGATGAGGAAGTTTGGTTAAATGAGGGCAGGGCAGAGCTTGCATCAACTATTTTGGGTTATGATGATGTGTATGTTGGTAGTAATCTTTCCAGAAGAGTAAATGCCTTTTTAGCTAAATTAAATGACTCTTTGACTGAATGGAACGATACAGAATATGATTATGCTGTTGTAAATCTTTTCTTGCAATATGTAGTAGACCATTATGGGGTTAATATTTTGTCAGATTCTTTAAAATCAAAATATGTTGGCATTGAAAGCATAAACTATGCTTTAAAAAATAATGGAGCTAAAGAAGATTTTTCGCAAATTTTTACAAATTGGACAGTAGCTTTGGCTGTTAATGATTGTTCTGTGAACACAAAATATTGTTATAAAAATGTTAATTTAAATAAAATAAAAGTAAATCCCACGCTTAATTTCTTGCCATTGTCGGGAAACAGTTCTTTGTCTGTGGCTAATATTATCAAAAATTGGTCTGGTAACTGGCAAAAGATTATTGGTGGCAAGGGAGATTTAAAACTTAAATTTTCTGGTTTGGTAGATTTTAATTTTAAAGTTCCGTATATAATTTATGGTAAAGATAACAAATATTCAGTTAATTTATTAATTTTGGATAAAAATCAAGAAGGAGAAATAAATGTTCCTGGATTTGGCACAGATAGTATGTCTTTAATTATTATGCCAACATTGCAGACAAAAACATCGGGATTTGATGGATTTGAATTTAATTATCCTTATACATTTACGGTTTCTATAAAAGAGCAGGTAACAAATGATGATAACCAAGCTTTGATAGAAAGACTTTTGGAAAGAATAATTTATCTTAAAGCAGAGATCGCCAAGATTTTAGCTGAAAGAAATGGGGGAGGGGTTACTCAAAATACTTGCACTAATATAGGTATGGATTTGTATTTTGGTATGCGAAATAATGGCCAGGTGGCTTGTCTACAAACTTTCTTAAAATCTCAGGGGCAAGATATTTATCCCGAGGCTTTGGTTACTGGTAATTTTGCTCATGCAACTTTGAGAGCTGTGGTAAAATTCCAAGAGAAATATAAATCAGAAATTTTGCTTCCCTCTGGTCTGCAATCTGGCAATGGGTATGTTGGGCCAAGAACCCGAATCAAAATAAACCAATTGTTAGCAAAATAACTTAATATAAATAATTTACTTCTACAAAAATTATTTGTATTACAAATTATTTATTGGAGGCATAGGTATGCATAATAAACCCCTGTAGTAAAATATCCACGGCCGTGGATATTCTGCTACGGGAATAATTGTATTTAAATTTGTGAATAAAATAAATCAAAAGTTATTGCTTTTGTTGTTGGGCGGATTAGCGCTTAGTTTTTGTTATACTCCCAGTCAACAAAGGAGGGTTTTTAGGACTATAGGGAAAGAATGGAAAAATTTAGATGCTACTGCTGATAAAAATCTAAGAAGTCAGATAAATAGCCTTTATCGTTCCAAACTTATCAAGCGAAAAATAAACAAAGACGGCACAATCACTTTGACTCTAACCGACAAAGGTAAAATGAAAGCCATAACTTATAAATTTGAAGAGATAAAACTCACAAAGAAGAAAAGCTGGAACGGTAAATGGCATATAGTGATGTTCGATATCCCAGAGAAACAAAGAATAGCCAGAGATATATTTAGAGATAAAATCAAAAAAATTGGGTTTTATGAATTGCAACATAGTGTGTTTGCTTTCCCTTATGAATGTGAGGATGAAATAGAATATATAATAGAAACTTACAAAATCTCACAGTGGGTGAGGTTTGGTATACTAGAGAAAATAGATAATGATGATTATTTAAGAAAGTTTTTTGAGTTGTAGAATATTTTGAGTTATAAAATAACAAATCTCTTCTGTAGTAAAATATCCACGGCCGTGGATATTTTACTACAGGGGTGGTAGGAGTAATTGGTGAAGGGAGGTAAAAATATGGAATAAAATATGGATTAATAAGGGCTGTGGATAACTTGCTCTTGCATAAATGTGTTGGGGTTGGTTTTTTGGTTTTTACTCTTGGTTTTTTTGGTTTTTACCCTGATATCCGTTGTATGTTCGTCTTCTCTTTAATTGAGTGGTTCTGTAT
>CAINMG010000081.1 GCA_903850725.1 Candidatus Staskawiczbacteria bacterium | reverse complement strand
GTGGCGAATTTTCCGAAAACCCCCAGTCCGAAACCCGCCCGCATTCCTCCCCAGACCCCTCCTGCGGGCGGGAAATCAGTCGAGGCAGGGCAAATCCAAAACCCCAGAAAAATAGTTTGCCCTGCCGAGTCCGCATTGTTTCAGTTTCATTCGTTGGGATTTTCTGCAAAATGGGTTCTGACTTTTTCAAACAAACACCACAAATTTATGTAAGGCTACGAGATAGCAATCGAGTAGCACTTATGTCACGCAATTAAAAAATATATAGATGACACCAGAGAAAAAATCTACAAATATTATTTACCCAGAAGTGAAATTAAAAGATGTGATCTCGGCTTTTTGGCATGGTATAAAAAATAAAAAATGGTGGGGATTTTTATTGTTTTTTAGTGTTGTTGGGGCAAATATTGTGACAATAATGGTCCCAATATTTTATAAACAATTTTTTGATTTAATTTCAAATATTTCAGATAAAGGTGTTGGTTCTCAAAAGCTTATAGTAATTATAGTTGAGATTTTGGTTTTGAATGCTGTAACTTGGATATTTTATAGATTTGCAACTTTTGCAAATAATGTTTTTCAAACATCTGTAATGGCAAATTTAAAACAACAAGCTTATGATTATTTAATGAATCATTCTTATAGTTTTTTTACAAACAATTTTACTGGATCTTTAGTGCAAAGAGTAAGTAGATTTGCTAGAGCTTTTGAAAGATTATCTGATAATTTAATTTGGGGATTAACACCTTTGATTGTAAGGGTAATTTCTATAATTTTAATTATTTTCTTTATTAACAAGTGGATAGCTTTGATTATCTTAATTTGGGCATCTGTATTTTTAGGGTTTAATATTATTTTTTCAAAATGGAAATTAAAGTATGATTTACAAGTTGCAGAAGTTGATTCTAAAACAACAGGATATTTAGCAGATACCATAACAAATCAAAATAATGTTTCACTTTTTGTAGGACAAAATTTTGAATCGCAAGGTTACAAAAAAGTTACTGACGATCAAGCAAAAATAACAAAATTTAATTGGAATTTAGCATCTATTGTTGAAGCTGTCCAGGGATTTTTGACTTTTTCGATTGAGTTTTTAATATTTTATTTTACTATAAAATATTGGGAGCAGGGATTAATAACTATTGGTTTTTTTGTAATGCTTCAAGCGTATATAATAACTTTGATAGAACAATTTTGGGGAGTGACAAGGATCGTAAGAGATGTTTACCAAAGTTATGCTGATGCTAAAGAAATGGTGGAAATTATTTTACTTCCACATGAAATTAAAGATACTCCAACAGCTAAAGAATTAATTGTTAATGATGGCGAGATTGGATTTAAAGATTTAAATTTCAATTTTAATGAGACGAGGCAAGTATTAAAAAATATAAATTTAAACATAAAGCCTGGAGAAAAAGTAGCATTAATTGGACCATCTGGTGCAGGAAAAACAACTTTTGTAAGATTACTTTTACGTTTTTATGACTCAACTTCTGGGCAAATTTTAATTGATAAACAAGACATTTCAAAAGTTACGCAAGAAAGTCTAAGAAGCAATATATCTTTAGTTCCTCAAGATCCAGTTTTATTTCATAGAACTTTGGCTGAAAATATTGCGTATGGTAAAAGAGATGCTACAAGACAAGAAATTGAAAAAGCAGCTTCTTTAGCTCACTGTGATGAATTTATTAAAGAATTGCCTTATGGGCTAGAGACTTATGTTGGTGAACGTGGAATTAAATTATCTGGAGGAGAAAGGCAAAGGGTAGCAATAGCTCGCGCTATTTTAAAAAATGCTCCAATCTTAGTTCTTGATGAAGCTACTTCAAGTTTGGATTCTGAATCTGAAATGCTAATCCAAGATGCCTTGAATGTTTTGATGGAAAATAAAACAGTTATTGTTATAGCTCATAGGCTTTCTACAATCCAAAAAATGGATAGAATTATCGTAGTAGATAATGGTCAAATTGTGGAGCAAGGGAACCATCAAGAATTATTGGCAAGTGAAAATAGTTTGTATAAAAAGTTATGGACTTTGCAGGCCGGCGGATTTATAGTAGAAGATGAAAATGAACCCTCTCAAAATGCTTCGGATATTGAGGCGGGTGAGGATGAAGATAATGAAGATGGCCAAGAAAATGGCGGAAGTGCAAATTTTGTGGAAGCTAAATTCACTAGTTTTTAAAATTTAATAAATTAAATAACTATGGAAGAAATAAAACAAAGGCCAAAAGTTGGGGTGGGGATAATGATTTTAAAAGATAAAAAAGTTTTGCTTGGCAAAAGACACGATGATGCAGAAAAGGCTAGTAGTGATTTACACGGTGAAGGTACTTGGACAATGCCTGGCGGTAAACTTGATTTTCATGAAACTTTGATTGATGGAGCCACTAGAGAAGTTTTAGAAGAAACAGCTATTAAAATCGATAAAAGTAAAACTAAAATAATAAGTGTTTCAGATGAAATTGTGCCAGACAATCATTATGTGACAATTGGTTTTCTGTGCGAGGATTTTACTGGTGAGCCAAAAGTTACAGAGCCAGAAGAAATAACAGAATGGAAATGGTTTGGCTTGAGTTCTTTGCCGGAAAAAGTTTTTCCACCAAGCTTAAAAATGATAAAAGCATATTTAAATAATAAGATCTATTAAAAGTTAATTCGTGCTAATGTGAAGCATTAAAAAATATGGAAGAAATAAAACGAAATTTACCTAGAGATGTGTTTTTGCACTTACTGGCTATTGTGACCTTATATTGGTCATCAATTACTTTTGTAACTTTGCTCTGGCAGTTTATAAATAATTATTTGCCAGATGTTTTGACTGATGCTTATGCATATCAGGCAATATTTGAATCGATGAGGTTTGCAGTTTCTTCTTTGTTCATTGTGTTTCCACTTTTCATTTTTGTCTCTTGGTTCTTAAATAAAATTTACAGGAAAGAAGAAGTTGTAAGAGAATCAAAAATCAGAAAATGGCTTTTGTATTTTACACTTTTTGTGGCATCTTTAGTGGTTGTTGGCGATTTGGTAACTGTAATAAACAATCTCTTGAGTGGAGAAACAACTTTAAGATTTATTTTAAAAGCGCTTTCAGTTTTGGTTGTGGCTGGGTTTGTTTTTGGATATTATCTTGATGATGTAAGAAGAGATGCACCATCAAAATTTGGTAAATATTTTGCATGGGCAACTGGAGCATTAGTTGCTATTGCAATTGTTGCTTCATTTTTTGTGATTGGTTCGCCCACTACAGCTCGCTTAACACAATTTGATAATCAAAAAATATCTGATCTCTCTAGGATACAAGACGAAATAGTTAATTATTCGAAGGCAAAAGAAAAGTTACCGATAACTTTGAATGATTTAAATGATTCTATTTCTGGATTCAATGTTCCAGTTGATCCGCAATCAAAAGCAAATTATGAGTATAAGATTTTAGATGTTTCTAATTTGTCATTTTCTTTATGTACAACTTTTAATAAGCAATCTAATAGCAAAAACGAGCAGATGACAAAGCCAATTTATTATGATAATTTGTATACTCAAAACTGGAATCATTCTGCAGGATATTTCTGCTTTGAAAGAACAATTGATAGAGAGCTTTATCCACCAATCAATAAATTAAATGTACCAATAAAATAAATGGGAATAAAGTTTGGGGTAGTTGAAGCTACAGATAAAAAATACCCAAAGGTTTTAAAAGAGGCATTTAAGAATTTGGTTGATAGTCAGGGGCCTAAAAAACTTTATTATAAAGGTGATTTTAGCGATGAAATATTTAAGAATTGTTTATCTGTGGTAGGGTCGCGCCACTTAACTTCTTATGGTAGAAAAGCTACAGATCAAATTGTGACTCAAGTAGCTTCGGCTGGAGTTACTATTGTGTCTGGATTTATGTATGGTGGAGACGAAGCCGCCCACTCTTCAGCTGTAAGATGTGGTGGTAAAACAATTGCTGTTATGCCCTGCGGGATAAACCGAATTCACCCAGAAAACCAAGTAAAACTTTATAATGAAATTTTAGAAAAAGGTGGATTGATTATTTCAGAATATGAAGGTGATGC
>CAINMG010000080.1 GCA_903850725.1 Candidatus Staskawiczbacteria bacterium | reverse complement strand
TCTTTATTATTATTTAATTTATTCAAACATGATAAATAAAAAACCCGATCATAAAATTGGTAAGGAAACTTTAAATTATGTAGCTTCTGCCTCCCGTATTGAACGCTGGCAACTATGTCAAAAAATTGGCGTACTTTATTATGAGGCAGAAATATCGCTTGACAAACTCCAGCAAGTTTATATTTATTTGCAAAGGTCGGGAGTTTTAACAGAGGAAAATATAAATGATTTAAAATATATATGATACCAAAAGAAATAATAATACATCACAGTGCGAGTAATATGTCAACGCCAATCGCAGAGATTGACAGATGGCATAAACAGCGTGGTTTTAATAAATCAAATTTAGGATTTTATGTTGGTTACCATTTTGTAATATTAGTCGATGGCAAAATTATACAAACTCGTTCCGAATATGAACTCGGGTGCCATACAATTCCGAATGACGGGAAAATTGGAATTTGTGTTGTCGGAAATTTTGAAATTGACAAGCCTTCAATTTTTCAAATAAATTCATTAACTAGACTTTGCGAAAAGCTAAAAAAAATGTATAATATAAGTGAAATAAAAGGACACAGAGATTTTAACAAAACAGCTTGTCCCGGTAAAAATTTATATTTATATGTTTTAAAAGATAGGCTAAATTTTTTACAAAAGTTATTAAATATAATTAAAGGTCCTTTTAAATTTCATGTTTAATATGTTTGCTTCAGCGTCAAGAATAGTTTTTTTACTGATGGGCTTCACAGTTTGCACAGCATTTTTTATTGGTGCATTGGAAAGCAAAGATTTTATGGTTTTAGCAAATCTTGTTTTTGTGTTCTACTACACAAAAAAGACTGATAAAGTAACAGATAAAAATGTTATCTAAAAGTACTTAATAATAATGGAGGAAAAAAAAGACGATGTTATTGCGTACATTTATGCAGATCAAATTGTCGAGCCAGTTGATGCCATGCGTACCGATTTTGATCGCGACGCATTGTTTGAACTAGCCGAAAACATAAAAAAATATGGACTTATTAACCCGATCACAGTCCGCTCGTTTAATGGAAAGTTTGAAATTGTTGCAGGACATCGCAGATTCAAGGCTTGTGGCATTGCGGGGGTGTCAAAAATCCCTTGTGTCATTAGGACAATGTCGGATCAAGAGGTATATGGAATGCGAGCAGGCGAGAATTTGTTCCGAGAAAATGTTAATCCTGTGGACGAAGCAATTTATATTGGTAAACTCGTTGGGGAAGATGAAACGAAAATCCCCGAAATCGCGAAGCTCGTTGATAGGTCAGAGCAATGGGTCAAAGAGAGGTTAGGCATATTGTCCTACCCCGACTACTTCTTGCCAGCAATAAAAAATGGAAAAATTAAGCTAGGTGTAGCCAAGGCGCTTGCCCAGATCACCGACGAATATTACCGACAAATGTTTTTTGATAATGCAATTCGCGATGGTATGACAGCTTGGACTGCAGAATATTATTTATCTCAATGGGAAAATGGTATTTTTAAAAGAGGCGAGGAAATTATGCCTCCTGATTATACTAACAATCCAAACGCGCAGCCAAAAGTACGGCAACAATGTGCGAAATGTGGCGAGATGGCTGAGGACCCAAACTTGACAAGCGTTTTTATTCATAAGGAATGTCCTAACGCCACCAAATAAGATTTTTTTTCTTTAGGAGCAATTCACAACTCAATTGCGTTTCCGTTGGGGGGGGGCTCGGTTGGCGCCAGTGGACGAGCCGATAGGCGACGTCCAAGTCGTCGTTTGACTGCCGATAGGCAGGCAGTCAGTCGGGAATACCACTATTTTTATGATAATAAAATATATTTTTAATAT
>CAINMG010000079.1 GCA_903850725.1 Candidatus Staskawiczbacteria bacterium | reverse complement strand
CTTCTGCTTTGAGGTAAAAACTTTTTTCATGTTTTTTGATTTCATTATACTCTAATTTTCTATCTTATGCACCTGTTCAGTTTTCGCAGTCCACCATAGTATTGCCAGCAATGTTGGTGGTCAGACAAATGGGATCCGCTGAGTTATGGTAGAGACTATGATTTTTCAAAACCATTCTTTGAACAATACGAAGTACTTTCTAGAGCAGTTCCACGAGTGAGCTTAATCAACGCAAATTCAGTCAATTCAGAATACACTCATTTAGCTGCTGACAGCAAAGATTGCTACATGCTTATTGAAAGCTCTAACAACGAAAAATGTAATCACAGCTACTGGATGCAACTTAGTAAAGACTGCTTAGATTGTGCTTTTGTTAACGGAAGCGAGTTGTGTTACGAAGTTTTTGTAGCGTATAACTGCTATAAACTATTTTTCTCTAAAGAATGCCGTGATTGTACCGATAGCTATTTTTTGCAGGATTGCGTTGGGTGCTCTAACTGCTATGGCTGTGTGGGGTTACGAAATAAAAATTATCACATTTTTAATCAGCCGTATTCTAAAGAAGAATATTCTAAAATTTTAGCAGAAAAGAAAGAACAGATAAAAGAAGGCGATATTGAAGTTTTGAAAAAAGAATTCAAAGAATTTGCATTAAAACAAATCAACAAATATGCCTATATCCAAAAATCGGTTCGTAGCACTGGAAACTATCTTTTAAATACCAAAAATTGTGTTAGTTGTTTCCATGGTGATGATGCGGAAAACTGTAAGTACGGATATCATGTTTGGCGTAATTCTAAAGACAACATGGATGTGTGCACAGCCGGGCGTGATGTAGAGCTTGCCTACGAATCAATAAATATTGGAATTAAAGGATACAATATCAAATTTGGAATCCAAAACTGGAATGGCAATAGTGATTTGACTTATTGCGAAGGCTGTTCTGGCTCATCAAATCTTTTTGGTTGCCTCGCGCTAAATAAAAAGCAATATTGTATTTTAAATAAACAATATTCGAAAGAAGAATATGAAGCTCTTGTGCCAAAAATTATTGAGCATATGAAAGAAACAGGAGAATATGGAGAATTTTTTCCAAGCAAAATTTCACAATTTGCTTATAACGAAACAGTAGCTCAAGATCATTTTCCACTTTCAAAAGAAGAGGCCTTATCTAAAGGCTATGTTTGGAAAGACGAAGAAGAAAAAAATGTAACTATTGGCGGAGATATTTTTGGTTGTGCACATAAAGGCAAATGTGATGACCACTGCACTGTTGGTTTTAAAATTATACAAGCAGAAAAAGATTTTTATGATAAAATGGGCTTACCTGTACCTACTCTTTGTCCTAATTGTCGTCATTATGAGCGCCTAAGACAAAGAAATCCATTGAAATTATGGCATAGAAAATGTATGAAACTTGGGTGTATAAATGAGTTTGAGACTAGCTATGCTCCTGATAGGCCTGAAATAATTTATTGTGAGCAGTGCTATAATAACGAAGTTGTTTAAAATTAAAAACATATGCAAATAGAATTCACCAAAGAGCAATATAAAAATTTAATAATAGCTAATGCTATTTCGGGTTGGATTTTTGGTATCTTGAGCGATGCCATAGGCAAGGAATATAAAAAGAAAAATCAAATATCGGAAGAGCTGGAAAAACATCTTTTAAAATATGCAAAAGATTTTGGTATTGGAGATTTTATAGACGAGTCAGAAATAGTTGAAGGCGAAAATTATTTAGACGAATGGGTAACTGACAAATATATTTATCCTGTAATTAAAGATTATGTTGATTTTGAAGTTGAAGATACAATATCTAACGAATTAGCATGGCGTGATTTCCAAAGAGATTATACCAAAGAGCAAATTAAAGAAATGGAAAAGAAAAAGGGAAGTGATTACTTTGGCCCGGAATTATACAAATACGAGAAAAAATACTGGGACGAATTTGCAAAACACGGCTTTAGTCGTTTGGGAATAAAGGAATAAGAAAATTTGCAATAACTTCTTGTGTTTATACCTTGCCTTTAACGACATACGTTACACAAAGAAGGTAAAAAGGGATAGTTATTATGCGACAAATACTTCTACGCACCTACGCGTGGAAGTGTTTTTTGTTTTGGCGATTGAAAAATCAAAAATTTTGTGGTATATTTTATATATAAATATAGGGGCGTGGTGAAATGGTATCATAAGGGTCTCCAAAACCCTTGGTCTGGGTCCGATTCCCAGCGCCCCTGCAGTAAATTTTTTTATGAATAAAAATTTTAAAATAATTTATGGATTACTATTTGTCACTCTCTTTGCAGTGATTTTGTTTTGGTATGAAATTTATGTGCCCAAAGATTTATTTGCATCAAAAACAATTAATTATACAGCCGAAAGAGGCACGGGGGATGATGAGATTGCCATAGAATTACAGAAGCAAGATATTGTAAAAAGTAATTATTTTTTTAGATTTTATGTTATTTTCTCTGGAAACCACGGCAGACTGCAGGCAGGAGAATATATTTTAAATTCTAATATGTCTACAGCTAAAATTGTGGAAAAGTTTGTAAAAGGAGATGTTGTAAAAGATGAAATTACAATTATTGAGGGGTGGAATTTGAGTGATGTTAGTAGTTATTTGCAAGAAAAAAAAGTTTGTAGTAGTGGGGATTTTATAAAAATTGTCACAGAAGATTTTAGTGAAGATTTTTTATTTTTAGAAGATAAACCAGAAAATGTAGATTTGGAAGGATATATTTTTCCAGATACTTATGAAATATTAACTGGTGAAAATTGCGAGTCAATTATTAGAAAAACTTTATTAAATTTTGGTAAAAAATTAGATCAAAAATTACAAGAAGAAATAATAAAACAAAAAAGAAATATTTTTGATGTAGTTGTTCTGGCTTCTATAATTGAAAAAGAAGTAATAACTATTGAAGACAAAAAAATGGTTGCTGGAATTTTGAATAATAGACTTGAGTCGGGCATGCCTTTGCAAGTTGATTCAACGATAAATTATATTACAGGTAAAAATCATCCAGGGGCTTTGATTGCTGATACAAAAATTGATTCACCATACAACACTTATAAATATGCTGGTTTGCCAGTGGGCCCTATTTCAAACCCTGGCCTTGATTCAATACTAGCATCAATTTACCCTAAAGAAAGTAATTATTTCTATTATTTGTCTACTAAAGATGGTAAAACGATTTTTAGTAGAACTTTGGCAGAGCACAATCTCGCTCGCGCAAAATATTTAAGATAATAGGTGATAAATAAAATAACGGACTAGTTTCGTTATTTTTTTTGTTGTGGTATAATTTAGTTATAAATTAAATTTAAAAAATAATTTTATGAAAAAGATTTATATTATTGTATTTTTGTCGTTAATAATATTTTGTTCTGCTTTCTCAGCGAAGGCTATAACTGAGTTAGAAAAACAACAACTTATTAAGCAAATCATTGCTCAAATTGCCATTCTTTAGGCGCAGTTAGATAAAATGCTTGCAACTGAAAAACCCACTACATCTGTGGTGCAATTCTCAGGGGCTTTGGATTTGTCAGTTGATAGCTCTTATATCAACCAATCAATTGCGCCGCCGCAAACAAATTTTAAGTTAGCTAATTTTATTTTAAAAAACAATACAACAGAAAATATAGATTTAAAAAATATTGAAATTACCTTGTCAGTTGGAACAAATTTATATTATTCTAATATGCATATAAATAAATTATATATAGTTTATG
>CAINMG010000078.1 GCA_903850725.1 Candidatus Staskawiczbacteria bacterium | reverse complement strand
CGAATTTAAATTTTCTCTTAAATTTTTTATGCTTTTTTCTAAAAGTTGTGTAGCTAATGTTTTATGATTTCGTAATGTTTTATGATTTTGCATAGTTTTTGTTAATCATACTATGCTAGACACACTTTTGTATAGGGTCCCTTCTTGTCTGACTGTGACATGGATTATCCCTGCCCAGCTCTTCTTCAGTTCTTTTACGGCTTTGAAGAACTCCACCCAGTTTGCGAAGTCCCAATGATGAAGTTGCGTTGCGCTAACACCGAAGCAACTGGCCCCAGATGATCCGAGGTCGATCATGTCCTCTACGACGGGATGGTCGTGGAAGAACTTGTTCAGTGAGTAAGGCGCCAGTTCATACAGCAACTCCACCAAGCCCAGTCGCTCCTGAGCAATTTCTTGCTCTAGAGCTTTTTCTCTTTGTTCTTTCCTATCGCGGAAAGACTGGACAGGTTGCGTGCCAAGCTTTTTTCGCAAAAGTCGGCGTTTCAATTCTTGCCTCTGCACTTGAGTTGGCATTTTTGCCTCCTTATCCTTAGTCATTGCCTGTTGCGAAACCAAATTTAAGATACTCTAAAAGTTTTATATTGTCAAGAGTTTACCTGCAATAATTTTTGGGGTATACTAAAAAAATTAAATTGCTATTAAATTTTTTATAGATTTTCACAAATCTTTTTACAAATTTCACAAATTATAGATTTCAAATTATTTATCTGCGATCTGTGTTTATCTGTTTTTAATCTGTGTAAATCTGTTACAAAACATGTTTTTGCTATATTCGCCGATAATTGTGTCGCTATTTGCAATTGTTTTTGTATTTTTCTTGATAGGAAAAATAAATAAAATGCCAGTAGCTAAAGGTAAAGCTATTGAAATCACAAAAGCAGTTCAAGAGGGAGCAATGTCTTATTTAAAAAGACAATATAAAACAATAGGCATGGTAGCTGTTGTTTTATTTTTTGCAATTTGGATATTTTTTGGATATCAATCTGGCGCTTCAGTTGGATTTGGAATGGCTTTGTCATTTTTGATTGGAGCATTTTTATCTGGGCTTTCTGGTTTTGTGGGAATGTTGATTTCTACACAAGCCAATACAAGAGTTGCAGAATCTGCCAGGAAAGGAATGGGAGTTGCTTTAGATTTGGCATTTAAAGGAGGATTGGTAACAGGGCTTTTGGTTGTGTCATTTGGACTTTTGGCAGTTTCTGGAGTTTACTTTACTACATCAAAAAGTTTATTTTCTTTAGAATATTTAATCGCTTTGGGTTTTGGAGCTAGCTTGATCTCTGTGTTTGCTAGAATTGGTGGAGGAATTTATACCAAAGCTGCAGATGTAGGAGCAGATTTGGTAGGAAAAGTAGAAAAAAATATTCCAGAAGATGATCCAAGAAACCCTGGAGTTATAGCAGATCAAGTTGGAGACAATGTTGGAGATTGTGCTGGAATGGCAGCTGATATTTTTGAAACATATTCTGTAACTGTTGTAGCTACTATGATTTTAGGATCTTTACTTTTTACCGGCAAACCAGAATTTGTTTTACTTCCATTATTTATGGGAGCTATTTCAATCTTAACTTCTATAATTGGAAGCTTTTTTGTAAAGCTTGGTAAATCTCAAAATATTATGGGAGCTATGTATAAAGGAGTTACAGTTTCAATTGTTCTATCGGCAATTGGATTTTATCCTTTGATAACCAATACAATGGCAGGCCAAAATATTTCTGTAATGAAATTATATCTATCAACATTGGTTGGATTAGTTGTAGCTGCTGGAATGTTTGTAATTACAGAATATTATACTTCCAAAAAATACAGTCCAGTAAGAAGTTTGGCCAAAGCATCGGAAACAGGACATGCTACAAATATAATTAAAGGCATTGCTATTGGGATGCAATCTACAGCATACCCGGTAATTTTAATTGCTTTAGCTACAATTGTAAGCTTTTGGCTTGCTGGTATTTATGGAGTGGCTTTGGCAGTTATGGCAATGCTTTCAGTTGCAGGAATTATCGTAGGGGTTGATGCTTATGGCCCAATTACAGACAATGCTGGTGGAATTGCAGAAATGTCTGATATGCCAGCAGAAACAAGAAAAATTACCGATGCTTTAGATTCAGTTGGTAATACCACAAAGTCAGTTACTAAAGGTTACGCAATTGCTTCAGCTGGACTTGCAGCTTTGGTATTGTTTTCTGCATATTCACAAAAAGTTACAGAATTATCAATCATCAAAGGACCTGGATTTATTTTAGATGATCCGATGGTAATTGCGGGTCTTTTAATTGGAGGGCTTTTGCCATATTTGTTTGCTTCTTTCTTAATGCAAGCAGTAGGTAAAACAGCAGGAAAAGTTGTAGAAGAAATAAGAAGACAATTTAGAGAAATCAAAGGTTTAATGGAAGGCACAGCCAAACCAGAGTATGGTAAATGTGTTGATATTGTTACAAAAGCAGCTATTAAAGAAATGCTTCTTCCAGCTTTAATCCCAGTGGTAGTTCCAGTTTTAGTAGGATTTATTTTAGGGCCTCAAGCTTTGGGAGGACTTCTAATTGGTTCAATT
>CAINMG010000077.1 GCA_903850725.1 Candidatus Staskawiczbacteria bacterium | reverse complement strand
TTGATCCATAATGTTTTCTAAATTAATAATATTTAATTTAGATCAATTATGCACTAAATCGTTTACCTATGACATTTCTACTTTGCCCATACTATGACATTATCATTTGGGCGGGACATGGCAAGGTTTTTTTATTTGTCATTCCCGACCTGATCGGGAATCCAGTAATTCCCTCAAGCATGTCTGAGCGAATAAATTAGGCAAAACAGGTGGCTTGATTTTGGGTTAAAAATATGCTATAATACAGTCATAATTTAGGAAAAAAGGGGATTTTCGCCCCGACTAGAATACTTTTTAAATAGTTTTGAATAATTTTTTAAAGCATCCAAGCCGGGCAATCTCGGTTTGTTTTATTAATAAAATAGAAAAATATGAATAAAGAAAAGATAACAGTAGATATTTTAAAGACTGCGAAAAATTGCACATTTGATAAATGTAAAATATATGGACGTGTAAGAATTGCTGGTACTGGAATAAAAATGATTAAGACAAAAATTTATCAATTAGAAAAAGAGCATCCATTTTTCTTCTGGCTTGGCGTTGTTGCTTCTGTATTAGGTATTTTAAATTCTATGTAATAAATTATTATTAAAAAAAATAAATTTATGGAGCTTAATTTAGTGTTTGAGTTTATCCCTTCTCTTAAAGAAGTTTTATCAAAAGAAGACACGGACAAAATAGAAATTTTAGATATTGAAAAATTTGTTCTTCTTGAGCATAAAGAAAGGGCTGATATTCTTTCTAAACTTCTTGGTGATAAAAAATCAGAACTATTTCTTAAACACTTTGAGAAACTTTTTACCATAGAAAACCAGAAAAAGGCATTCATGAAATGGTTAGATGAAGACCATGAAATAAAACCAGAATATCGTGAAGATATTATTACACGGCTCTCGTGGTTAAAAGAAACATTAAGCCCGAAAGAGTTAAAACGCTATTGCGAGGAACTAGACGAAATAAGAATTGGGGCTAAAGTAACAGTTAAAGAGGCGGAAAATATTTTAAAACTAAGTAAGGAAGCCAGAAAAGCGAAGGAAATAATGGATAAAGGTGGTAGTAAGGCTGATTACGAAAACACATCTAATGCTTATAAAAAATATATTGAATACCTAAAAAAAGACCCTAAAAAATAAAAATATGCTTGAAATTATAGGTCTTCTACTAAATTTTTTTGGGACGATTATTCTAGCTAAGCCACTTTTAAAATACAAAATTTATGAAAATTATGATGGCGACAATATTCCAGATGATGGTTTTGGGAAAGATAAAAAAGGACGCTGGTTCACTCGTACGGAATTATTAAAGAATAGAAATATTGCTTTGGTAGGTTTGGGTTTAATAGCAATTGGTTTTTTATTTCAATTGTTTCCCGTTGTAGCAAATTTTTTGATTGAAAAAGATGAAGTAAAGGATTTTTCCTTGCAAAATAGTGTAAAAATAGATGCAGGGGCAAATGAGTGTGAAAAGCTTCTTATTGATGTTGAAAATGAATATCAAGATAATGCTAATATAAATACCGAAAAAAGTAATAGTGATTATGATAATTTTGTAATTGTTACAAATAAAAAATGTCCTTTTGTTAGTACTGCATTTACCAGCGAATGTTTAGACAGATTAATTATTCAAAAAGAAAAAGAATTAAAAAATCTTATTGTTGAATTAAGAAATGGTGCTGTTGCTCAAAAAGAATTTATTATAAAAGAATATGACTCTAGCGCAATGGAATGGGACAATTTTTTAGAATATCTTTCAATGCACGAAAAATCATGGGAGAATTATGCCAAGTCTTTTTGTGGAATTAAAAATTCGCAAATTGGCGGAACTGCAATGTCTGAAGAAAGCCGAAAATGTAAATTGTTTCAAATAGAGCAGTTCATTCAATTACTAAATGATCAAAAATCTTGGGTTATGTAGTATCCGCTCACGCAGGTCTGAGCGAATATGGTGCAGGTTATCGCGTGATAACCAAAGAAAAAAAGTCAGGTTAATAAGTGTTAACCAAAAGCTATTCTAAAAAAATAGAATAGTTATTCAAAGAATTCCTTGAATATATTTTAGAGTAATTTTATGGATAAAAATTTCGATAAATCATATAACCAGTTTCTCTCTGAAGAAGATCCGAGTGCTCATAAAAAGGCAGTGCATCGCATTTTATTTGAAGCTGGGCTAG
>CAINMG010000076.1 GCA_903850725.1 Candidatus Staskawiczbacteria bacterium | reverse complement strand
TATGATTATTAAAGAATTTGAAGAAAAAAACTATATGAAATATCCAGTAACTAACTATCAATATTTTAACAAAACAATTAAAAAAACCACAAATAATTAAAAGATTATACACTCGCTAGACACACTTTTATGAACGGTCTCGCTTATACCCCTCCCTTCGGGAGGGGTTAGGGGTAGGTGTAAAAAAATAAAGCCACGACCGCAAACGTGCAGCGTGGCTTTTGCCAACTTCGACGACGATCCGTCTCTCAGAGAAGTCCATTTCCCTGTAAGATCCGACGCACATAGTCGGAGTCAATCGAGTGGTTCTGAGTCTCCTCAACCACTCTTCTCGCGGTTTCCCGAATTCTTCTGTCTTCAGACCAAGAAGTACTCATGCCCAAAAACACATTCTGAATCCGCATGTCCAGCGACATGACAATCCCTCCCGAAAAAACCTTTGAGACAAACCGAGACACAAAGCGCCTCTTCTCTGCTCTCGGCCCATCCAACTCTGTTCTACGTCCAGCCGTGGCTCCTCCGGAAATTCCGAAGTAACACGATCGTTACGTGCCGTTCAGAAACAGGTCTCTGAAGAGACCTACTCAACTTTCCAGCAATTTCCGGTGCCCGAGCTTTTGCATCCGCAATGCTCAAACACTTGCTATCAAGCTCAGTAATCATCTGGTCCAGCCCTTCGATCGGACCACGAACAGCTACGTCGGTATTCGCCATCATCACCTCCAATTTTCTGGCGATTATTCTCTTCCTTGAATGAACAAAAAATTCTCAAATCCAATCTGAGAATTCCACTAATTAAAATTGTAGCCCCTTTTATTTTTAAAGTCAATGAGCTATACTGTATTAAACAGATATTCACAGATGCAAACAGATTTATACAAATCACAGATTATACTATTATGTTATCTGTGATCTGTGAGGATCTGTATTTAAATCTGTGTTAATCTGTGTTTCAAAATGATAATTATAGTTGGTTTAGGCAATCCAGGAGATAAATTTAAAAACACTCGCCACAATGTGGGATTTTTGGCTATTGACGAATTTGCAAAAATAAATAATTTTGAAGATTTTAAATTACAAAAAAAATTTAACGCTGAAATATCTGAAAGTGGAATTGAAGGCAAGCAAATAATTCTTGTTAAGCCCCAAACATTTATGAACGACTCTGGCAAATCTGTTAGTAAAATTACTACAACCTACAAGCTACCTCCTACAAGCTTAGTTGTCATCCACGATGACATTGATTTACCAATTGGCAAAATCAAAATAGTTAAGGATAGGGGATCTGCTGGGCACAAAGGCGTAGAATCAATAATCAAAGAAATTGGTTCCTCTGATTTTATAAGATTTAGAATTGGCATAGAATCACAAAAACCAGAAATTAAAAACACCAAAGCCAAAACTATTGTTTTAAAAAATTTCTCAAAAGATGAAAAAGTACTAATTGACGAAACAATAAAAAAAACCGCAGAAGCTATAAGTTATTTTTTAGAAAACGGACTTGAGAAAACAATGAATGCTTATAATTAACAGATATTCACAGATACAAACAGATTTATACAGATCACAGATTATGCTATTATATTATCTGTGATCTGTGAGGATCTGTATTTAAATCTGTGTTAATCTGTTTTTTAATACAAAATAAAAGCCGAAGGTCAACCAATTGTTGTTCCCCCGGCAAAAATGTGTTGGCTCATGGCCACTCCTTTCAAAAAAATTAATCATCACCCAAGACAACTTCCTCGTCTTGCCTTAACAATTCGAGGGGGTCATCAATTAGTTCAGGATGCTCCAGAACAAATCTTTCAGTGACTAAAAGAGTCACCGCATCAACCAGTTTGTTCCATTCCTGCTGAGACATGGCTTTTCTCCTTTTTGCTAGCCATCACCTCGAAAGAACATTTTGTCACATTATTACAATTTTACTCTCATTAAAAAACCTTGTCAAATGCAAGGCTTTTACAGTATTTTTATTTTCCCATACACTCCATCATACCCAGGTTCAATTTTTACTTTGCCCTCCCTCACTTGCAAAATACCTTGCGCAATTTCTGGCAAAGAAAATTTTTCAATTTCTTTTTTATTTGCATCTAGTAAAATATTAAACTCTGTGCCCAAATTATTTATTAATTTATCATAATAAATTCCCACATCTTTTGCCAGCACGGTTTTACCAATAGAACTGGCAACAATTTCTTCTAATGGAATTAAAGACTTAAATGGCACTTTATTTTTTGACACAAAACCCTCGGGCCTATCAGCTAATTCTTCAACTCTATTTAATACTCCGATAACCAGTGGCTTTCTGCACACAGGACAAATATTATTAGCCCCAGCAGACTGACTTGGACTAAAACTTACTTTACAGTTTCTATGTCCATCAAAATGGTATTTTCCTTGTTCAGGGAAAAATTCTATAGTATACAAAAATTTTTCTTTACTTTTTATAGCATCAATTATTCCTTTATAGCTTAACTCTGTATCAAAAACATTAGCTTCTCTTCCAATTTTAGAAGCTGAATGTGCATCAGAATTGGAAATTAACGCAACTTTGTCTAAGCTAGATACTCTCCAATTCATTTCAGGATTTGAACACAAACCAGTTTCTACTGCGAAAATATATTTTGAATATTCATCAAAACATTCTTCTATGCTGTCAAATCCAGATTTTGAACCAAACAAAGAAAACCAAGGAGTCCACAAATGCGCTGGTACTACCAAACAATTTTCATCAATATCTAAAACAATCTTTAAAAGCTCTTTGGCATCAAGGCCCAAAATTGGCCTACCATCAGACTTTATATTTCCAATTGATGATAATTTCTTATTTATTTTTACCACAGTTTCAAAGCTAGGAGCAAATACTATCAAATGAACTTTTCTAACTTTGCTATCTTGCCCTGAGCCACGTCGAATGGGTTTCTTGTAAATACAACTAATTTCTGAAGTAAGTAAAAATCTAGTTTGAGATTTATTATTTTTTAATTTATACAATCCAGGCTCTGCTGGTTTTAATTTTTTCTGCAAATTTAAAAACCAAGCTGGATGTGTAAAGTCCCCAGTTCCTAAAACATTTATTCCTTTAGTTTGAGCCCACTTATCCAATTCCTCCAAATCCATATCAGGTGAAGTGGCTCTGGAATATTTTGAATGAATATGTAAATCTGCAATTATTTTCATAATTTATTTTGCTCTTTTTGTTTATAAAATGCAAATTTTTCTGTAAAAAAATGCCCAAGAGAGTCAATACTCTCTTGGGTCTGGGGTTCGCTAGACTAAACAGTCCAGCGAAATTTCCGGACGCATCCGGACAATCGTGATAGGTATTGGTACGGACCTATCAGCCGTCAGGCATTTCTGCGCCTACTTCTTGATGCTGTTCTTCCGCGTCTGCGCACTCATAGGGAATTTTCCCTCCCGTGCTATCAGTTTAGAAGCCAAACATCGTCAATCTTTTTTTCTGCCATAACAGCAGATACTCAAGACAGCAAATTCTGTTTTGAATCCGAACGCTTTGATGTATAATCAAAGCTATGAAAAACACAAATAAAAATGAAGAAAAATCGCAAAAAAAATCATCGCATTTCACATACGATGACAGAGTAAAATTAGAATTACTTTTGTCTG
>CAINMG010000075.1 GCA_903850725.1 Candidatus Staskawiczbacteria bacterium | reverse complement strand
TGCATATAAATAAATTATATATAGTTTATGAAAATAAAAAAACTATAGTTTTGGATAATATTTCATACAAAAATAATTTTACAATTGATTATAATTTACCAGCTTGACAAATCATAAATTTGTCGGTTTATGGGGATGTAAATAATTATATACCATTAGATTCCTCAATAAGTTTTAGTGTAATAATAAGCGGGATTTCTGCAGTTTCTAAAACAGAAGTTAAAACAAATTCAAATGTTGCCTTGCAGGGTCAAACTATTACTTTCTCAGCCAGCACATTGTCTATAGCAAAAAATGGTTCATCTTCATCTGCAAAAGTTGTGACAGTAAATCAAAAAGTGTCAGCAGGTTCGTTTGATTTTAAGGCGCAGAATGATTCGTACAATATTTTTGAGTTAAAATTTGTTATCCCAAATTATGCGCAAGCTAAAATTATTTCATCGGCAGTTTTAGTTGATGCAGTTTCTAAAAAAGTTTTGACTACAAATCCTGCTATGGTTACTAATGATGGTTTAAATTATTTTTTAAACTTTACAGATAATATTTTAGTTGACTTAAACTCTACAAAAACAATTGAAATTAATTATGATTTAGGTAAAAATTTTGATTCTTCAAACGCAAACATAGATATTTCTCCTGCGTTGGTTTTTGTTAAGGCAACAAACAAAAATGGCAAAATTTTTGATGGGTTTGTCAGTAAATATATAAATACTGGATATTCTTATGGGGGCATTACTTTACCAGACACAGGTGTTTTGGCAAATAAATTGTATGTTTTTAAATCGATGCCATTTTTTGAGGCCAGTGGAACTTTGGCATTAAGCGACAGTACTGCCGAGCTTTATAAGTTTAGTATAACAGCAGATAAAAATTCTGAAGTAGCGGTAAAGCAATTAAAATTTGTTGTAAGTTTTAATGATCCCAATTTTACTAATCCAAGATTAAATGATTTTAAGCTTTATAAAGGGGAACAAGATTATACAAATTCTGTGGCTATTGTAAATGTTATTAATAAAAATTATATTGGCTTGCAAGGGGAAAATGCAATTGGGGTGGGGATTGATAATGTTGTGGTTGTCTCATTTTATAATGAAGAAGTAATCCCAGCCGGGCAAAAACAAGCTTACACTTTAAAGGCCAATGTAAAAGCTTTGACAAAATCTACAAAATATGGAGCAGATTCAATCTCGACATATATGTCAGGTGACGCAGAATTTTTGTCAGGAGCAAGTTGGATTAGGCCAATTGCAAAAGAAATATATTTTGGTTTAGCAAAAAGTCCTGCAGAAGAATTTAATATTAGCGAGTATAGTATTTTGTGGTCTGATAGATCTTCTCCTTATCCAAATACGCACAATAATTTTAATAGCTTATATACGCAAGATTGGTACAATGGATATAATTCCTCTCTTGGCACTCAAACCATTACCGCAAAATAAAGTATAAAGTCTTTATTATATTTTGAAAAGGTGATAGTATTAGCTTATGATTATTGATGATGTGGTAATTAAATTAAAAGCTGGAGATGGCGGAAAAGGCATGGCGGTTTTTTCGCGTACAAAAGGGCTCAAAGGTCCAACAGGTGGAAATGGGGGAAATGGCGGAAGTATATATTTTGAAGGTATTTCTGATTTAACTGCTTTGCGTCAATTTCGTTTTAGGAAAGATATTAAAGCTGATAAAGGACAAAATGGTAAATCAAGCTTAAATGATGGCCACAATGCAGAGGATCTAACCTTGCTTGTACCGGTTGGAACAGTTTGTAAAAATTTAACAACGCGCAGAGAATTTGAAATTACAAAAGTCGGGCAAAGAGAATTGGTGGCAAAAGGTGGCAAGAGAGGCAGAGGTAATTTCTTGTTTAGATCTTCTACCAACACCAGCCCAACACAGTTTGAAGAGGGCAGGGAAGGTCAATTTTTTGAATTCCAATTACAGCTTAAAATGATTGCAGATGTCGGGTTTATAGGATTTCCAAATGTTGGCAAGTCTAGCTTGCTTAATGAATTGACTGCTTCAAAAAGTAAGGTTGCAAATTATGCATTTACAACCCTGGAACCAAACTTGGGAGCTTATTATGATTTGATTTTAGCTGATATTCCTGGATTAATTGAAGGTGCTTCAACTGGCAAGGGTTTGGGAATTAAATTTTTAAAGCATATTGAAAGAACTAGATCATTGTTTTATATTATTTCTGCAGAATCAGAAAATCCTTTTTTGGATTATCAAAAAGTAAAAGAAGAGCTAAATTTATATAATAAAGTGCTTTTAGAAAAGCCAGAATATATATTTTTGAGTAAATCAGATATGGTTGTTCCAGAAAAAATTACACAAATAGTTAAAGATTTTAAAAAATCCCGCCTCGAGCGGGATCCCGCTGTGGCGGGACAAAGCAAGGATATAATTCCAATTTCAATAATTGATTTGGCAAGTTTGGAAAAAGTGAAATTAATTTTAAATAAAATAGCCAAAGAAAAACAAATCTCACTTGTTGTTGAGGATGTTGTTGAGGATGGCATTATTGATAATTAAATTATTATTAAATATTATTTAAGTATGAAAATAAGATATTTCGTAGTATTGGCATTGTTATTAACAGCAATATTGGGTTTTTCGGGAACTGCAAAAGCATTAACAGTAGGAGAACTTCAAGTTCAAATCAAAGCTTTGATGACCCAAATTGCTCAATTGCAAGAGCAATTAAAACAACAACAAAATCAAGGCACAGGTACATGGTGTTATAATTTTAATAAAAATTTAAGAATTGGCGATAACGGATATGAAGATTTAAATGCATTATTTTCTATTTTTGGTAGAGAAGGTTTTTTTCTTCGATCTGATTTTATAGAATATGGGTTTGATGAGATTGTAGCTTCTACAGTTTCTGAATTTCAAGAAAAATATGCAGATGAAGTTTTAAGGCCATCTGGACTTAAAAGAGGAACTGGCTATGTTGGGCCAAGCACAAGAAGGAAATTAAATGCCTTATATGGCTGCAATTCTGTGGTTCCGCCAGCACTAACTTGCAAAAATCTTTGGTGGCATGATAATACTACAACAACTTGTCAGCAACAACAATTTTGCGGAGCATTTATGTATTTTGGTTTGCAAACATTCAAAGAAAAAGAAGATTGTTTAAAGTCGTTAAATGTCGCAAATCAGGGAATTATTTTGCCGATTGCTTCTGCTGTTTGGCAAGTTGGTGGTTCATACGATGTTATTTGGAACTCTAGTGTTTTTGGCGATAAAGTTTCTATCGCTTTGACTAATGTAGATAATAATAAGGTTTGTGACTTTGATGGTATAACAAATACAGGAAATTATAGATTTACTGTGCCAGTTAAAACAGGATTTGGTTCATGTGATGATGGTTCTAATTTGCCAGGTCGTTATCAAATTACAGTATGGACGAAGGCAGTGACTTTAAAAAGCGAAATTTTTTCTGTTGTTGCTTCCGCAACTCAGCCATCAATTACAGTAACTTCACCAAATGGTGGGGAGGTTTGGAAAGTTGGAGAGACACAAACGATTAAATATATAGCAAGTAATATACCCAAAACTGCTACATGTATAGATGCTTTTGCCGTTGACTCTGTTGGGAAAGAGGCTCCTTTATTTTTGGGAAGTTATATTTTTATGATTACTGATAGTACTCTTACTTTTAAGCTTGGAGTTGGAGATTCAAATAATATTATTCCGGGAGATTATAAAATCAAATTAGATGTTCACGCGTGTGCAGAAACTAATAACACGCCTATTACTTCAGGCACAAGTTTGGGTTTCATAAAAATTGTAACAAATTCTGAATTTATCAAGCCCTCTCTGTCACAAATTACTCCTTCGCAAGGTAATAAAAATAATACTGTAACTATTTATGGTAGCAACTTGTCTGATGTTAGTGGCATTATGATGACTCCTGCGGGTCGTAGTTTGGGCTATACTGCATGTACAAATATAATTTCAAAAAGCCAAAATTCTATAACTTTTAATTTCACTAGTGGATTTTGTGATTTATCAGGATTATATAAGGTGAGCGTAATATCTTCTACAGGACAAAGCAATTTATTAGATTTTGAATTTGTTTCTGTATCCGCTCAGTCATCAATCACAGTCACTTCGCCAAATGGTGGAGAAACATGGGCAAAAGGTTCAACCCAAACTATCACATGGAATCCAGTTGGTTTGTCAAACGATTCCAAGGTAGCAATTAGCTTAACAATTGGTGGTGCAAACCCAATATTTTTTGCTTCAAATATTCCTAGCAATAGCGGAACATATTCCTGGACAATTCCAAATGCCTTGTTAGCTGGTAGTCAATGCAAAATAGGTATTTCTGATAGTACTCCAGGAATTACAAAACCAAATATCGCTGAAGATCTAAGCGATAATTATTTTACAATTAGTACGGCTACAACAATTCCGTTTATAAGTTCAATTTTTCCAACTTCTGGGTACAATGGTATAGAATTGTATGGTTCAAGATTCACTTCTGATACGAGAATTAGATTTGTTAAAAACGGATTTGTATATATAGTAGATAGTGATAAAATATCTTTTGATTTATCGAGTCATGTTTTACCGAATCGAATAAGATGGACATTTGATGGAATGCTAGGTGAGGGCTTGTATGAAATTAGTCTTATCAATTCTAATGGTATAAGCAATTCTGTAAATTTTAACCTAACATCATCTGATCAGTTACTACATCCTTCGCTTTATGTCAAGCGATTATTTCCCGGTCAATATGACAACACAAAATATGAAGTTAGAATCAGTGGTATTAGTCTTAGTGGTCTTAGTGATGTCGCTGTGAATAAAGCGGGTGGAGGCAAGTTAATGGTTGGTAGTCCGAGAGATGGAACTGCGCCTTGTTCTTCATCAACAAGTACTGTCACGGTAACACTTTTGCCGTCAGATTTTCCGCTTACAGGAACCGTGGTTGAATGTAAGAGTTCAACTGTCTATCCAGTAAAAGCACAAATGCCTTCGTTATAAATTAGTAATTTTTTGATTAATATATAAATAAAATTCGCCAATAGTGCGGATTTTGTTTTACAAAATTAATGGGCTTTAAATTTTCTGTAAAAGTGATAGTATAAAGATGTATGGATAATCAAGTAGAAGAAATTAGAAACAAACTTAATGTAGTAGATGTTGTGGGGAGCTACATTAAACTTACAAAAACTGGTATAAATTACCGAGGGGTTTGTCCGTTTCACAAAGAAAAATCTCCATCATTTTTTGTATCACCCACAAGGCAAATGTGGCATTGTTTTGGTTGTGGATTGGGACATAGCGTTTTTGATTTTGTAATGAAAATTGAAGGGATTGAGTTTGGCGATGCTTTAAGAATTTTAGCGAAAAAAGCAGGCGTGGAACTTAAAAGAGAAAATATCCAGCTTAAAACTGAAAGACAAAGATTATATGAAATTTGTGATTTATCTTGTAGTTTCTTTGAGAAACAATTAGAGGCAAGCCAAATAGGCAAAGAAGCCAAAGAATATTTGCTAAAAAGAGGTATTACAAATGAAAGTATTATAAAATGGCGACTTGGTTATTCACCAGACACTTGGAATAGTTTGTCAGATTTTTTAGTTGGCAAGGGTTATAGTAGGCAAGAAATTGTTAGAGCTGGTCTTGCTGTAGAAAAAGAAAATAAAAATGATTCTTATGATAGATTTAGGGGCAGAATAATTTTTCCAATTTTCGATGCCAATTCTCAAGTTGTTGGCTTCGGCGCACGGGTTTTCAAGGTAGCAAATGAAAAGGAAGTGGCAAAATATATAAATACTCCGCAAACTTTACTTTATGACAAAAGTAATATTTTGTATGGACTGCACGATGCCAAATTATCTGCAAGAAAAAATAACCAAATAGTTTTAACAGAAGGTTATACAGACACAATAATGTGTCATCAAGCTGGGTTTGAAAATACTGTGGCAACTTCGGGAACTGCTTTAACTCAACAACATTTGGAAATATTAAAAAGATATACAGATAATTTAATTTTGGCTTTTGATATGGACACAGCTGGAGAAAATGCCACAAAGCGGGGGATTGATTTAGCTCAGGAAAAGGGTTTTAATATTAAAGTTATTGAAACTTATGGGGCCAAAGATCCAGCAGATATTATTTTGGAAGATCCTTTAAAATGGCAAGAAGTTTTAGATAAAGTAAAATCAATTATGGATTATTATTTTGATTCTGCATTTGTTAAGAACGATAAAACCAAGCCAGAAGGCAAAAAAGAAATAGCAAAAATAATTCTGCCAGCAATAAAAAGATTGCAAAATAAAATTGAACAATCGCATTGGGTCTCTAAATTAGCTGGAAAATTGGGAACTTCAGAGGCAGTAATTTTAGAAGAATTAGGAAAAGTAAAAATAGTCTCAGTTCCTCAGTTAGAAAATAATCTACAAAATAAAATACAAAATATTAATGATAAGAGCGCTGGAGATTCGCTACAAATGCGCAAAAAGCTTTTAGAAGATAAGATAATGTCTTTACTTGCCAAAAGCCCTGAAAATATTAATTTAATTAGCGAAAATCATAATTGTTTGTTTTCGGAAAAAACAAAACAATTTGTCGAATCAATAGACAAAAACAAAGCTTTGATCAAAGATTCTATGGATATTATTGCTCTAAAACAAGAGGTAGAAGAACTTGAAAATTTAAAGGAGGAAGACATAGCTGAGCTTTTGCTTTGTCTAAGTCATTTAAAAGATTTGGAACTAAAAAGCAAAAGGGAAGAGCTGGAAAAGTCAATTAAAATAGCAGAAGCAGATGGTAAATATGAAGAAGTTGATAATTTAATTAAACAATTTAATTGTTTGGGAAAATAGTATTTATGTGTTTTTGATTTGACTATTGTGGAAATTTTTGTTATTGTTAAAGCGTATTAATTCTAAATCTATGGTAAAGAAACTAAAAAAGAAAATAGTAAAAAAGTCAGCAAAGAAAGCCAAGCATATTGCCAGGAAAGTACGGAAGATTAAGAATAAATCTGTAAAGAAAGTAAAAAGAACCAAAGCCAAAAAAGTTACCAAAGAACAAATTGAAACTCTTTTCCGAAAAGGTGAAGAGCGTGGTTTTATTACAACTGCGGAAATTTTGGATTCTATCCCAGATATAGAAAGTAACATTGAAGAACTCGAAGATATTTATGAAAATCTAAGATTAAAGGGCATTGAAATAAAACAAGCTAGAGAGTATCTGCAGGTTTTAAGCAAAAAGGACAAAAAAGAAAAAAAACTTCTTGTTGGGAAAATAGATCCAATTCAAATGTATTTGAAAGAAATTGGCAGAGCAAGTTTTTTATCTGCTCGTGAAGAAAAAGAATTGGCAAAAAGAATTGAGCTTAATGATGACGAAGCAAAAAATAAATTAGCTTTAGCTAACTTGCGATTAGTTGTTTCTATAGCTAAAAGATATGTTGGACGCTCTCCAAATTTAACTTTACTCGATTTAATCCAAGAAGGGAATTTGGGATTGTTCAAGGCTGTTGTGAAGTTTGATTGGAAGAAGGGTTATAAGTTTTCAACATATGCAACTTGGTGGATAAGGCAATCAATTACTAGAGCTTTGGCAGATCAAGCCAGAACTATTAGAATTCCAGTGCATATGATCGAAACAATTTCCAAATATACCAAAGTCAGGAAAACACTTTTGCAGGAATTGGGGCGTGAGCCTTTGGCTGAGGAAATTTCCGCTGAAATGGGTCTTGAAGTTGATAAGGTGCATTATATAAGAAAGATTGCTCAAAAAGCAGTTTCTCTTGAAACCCCAGTGGGAGAAGATAAAGACAAGCAGGATAGTGTGCTGGCTGAATTTATCAAGGATGACAAAACAATCGCTCCAAATACTGAAGCTTCAAGGAATTTGTTAAAAGAAAGAATAACAGAAATATCTACGGAATTAAGTCCAAGAGAATTGAAAATTTTGGGAATGAGGTTTGGACTTGATGATGGCATAATGCATACTCTTGAGGAGACTGGGGAGGAATTTGGGGTAACTCGCGAAAGAATTAGACAAATTCAAGCTAAGGCTTTAGAAAAATTAAGAAGACACAAAGAATTAAGGAAAGTAAAAGATTATTACTAGGTTGTAGTTTGTAGGTTGTAGTGAGTAGGTTGTAGAAAAAAACGGGCGTTAAAGCTCGTTTTTGTTTGTGATTTTTTTTTGCAAAATAAAAGGGCGATCACAGTCAACCCTCACGATATCCGTTTCTGCGATACGGATATCGGGGATTGAGCTATGATCGCCCAAAAAGACTTAATGAACAAGATAATAACGTGGACGCTAGACGATTTCGGGTTTCCCGTTAGCTCGTTTTTGTTGAGCTGACACTGATTCGCAGAATCAGTCTTTTTTGTACGGGCTTAACCCTTCATCGTTCTAGCGTCCTTTACCAGTCCAGCATTAAGCTTCCTTTCTTTTTTAGCTAATACAGGATGGTTAATTGCTTGAATCTTATCATATTATAGAACCGTGTCAAGGGGGTAAATGCAAAAACAATAAAAAATTATTATTGTCAATGTTGAAACAAAAATAAAAATATATTATGATTATAAATTATTTCAATAAATAAAAATTTTTGTGGAAGAAATATCTTTAAAAGCAGAGCAAATATTTTCAATACTTGGTTTTCCTATAACCAATTCTTTGTTTTTAACTTTGTTTGTATGCTTGATTTTAATAACATTTTCTGTTATTTTAAAAAGGCAATTGGCCTTGGTGCCAGGTAAATTGCAAGGCGCTGTGGAAATGGGAGTAGAAGCACTTTTAAATTTGATGGAATCAACTTTGGGAAGTATGAAAAAAGCAGAAACGTATTTTCCGCTTATTGCTACAATTTTTATTTTTATACTCGTGTCTAATTTGCTGGGACTTATGCCTGGAGTTGGGTCAATATGGATTGAAAGCCATGGGAAGGAAGTTCCGCTGTTTAGAGCTCCAGCTGCGGATTTGAATTTTACATTGGCATTTGCAGTTATTTCTGTTATAATGACAAATATTTTGGGGATGATGGCTATTGGAACATTTAAGCACATAAGCAAGTTTATTAATTTTTCAAATCCAATAAATTTTTTCATAGGAATATTAGAGCTGGTTTCAGAGGTTGCTAAAATAATATCGCTTTCATTTAGGCTTTTTGGAAATGTATTTGCAGGAGAAGTGCTTTTGACAATTATTTTCTTTTTAGCACCATATTTTATTCCTTTGCCGTTTATGTTTTTGGAATTGTTTGTGGGAATGATTCAGGCATTTATTTTTGCAATGATTACATTAGTATCAATATCAATTCATACAGCGGAACATCATTAAATTTGATTTTAAAATTAAAAAATTCTAAATTATCCGCTCGGCAATAAATTTTTTCTGCGGGGAGAGCCTCTCTACGGGGCACCCTCTCCTCGAAAAAATTCATTGCCTCGCTAATAATTTAAGAGTTCAATTAAATGGAAATAGAAGCAGTACGTTTATGGGCTACAGTGGGGGTAATAGGTATTGGGACAATTGCTCCAGCAATTGCAATTGCAATTATTGGTTCTACGGCTTTAAAAGCTATTGGTAGAAATCCAGAAGCAGCATCAAAGGTGCAAACAGCTATGATTTTGGCTATTGCTTTTGCTGAAGCTATTGCTATTTATGCTTTGGTTGTTTCTTTGATTGTAAAATTTGTAGTTTAATTATATGGAAGAAGCAGGTTTATTGGGACAATTGGGAATAAATTGGAAGCTGTTTTTAAGCCAGGCATTTAATTTCTTTATACTTTTAATAGTATTAAGGGCTTTTGTTTACAAGCCTTTGCTTGAGATAATTAAAAAAAGGAATTTTAAAATAAAAGAAGGTTTAGAAAAAGCAGAAGAAGCAGATGTGAGATTGAAGGAAGTAGATGTAATTGCAAAAGACAAGATAAAATTAGCTGAAAATCAATCAGTTGAAATTATAAAAAATACAGAGCAAAAAGCAAAGGTGCTTGATCAACAAATTCAAGCAAGGGCCGAAGAAAAACAAAAAGAAATTAATGAGCTTTTGCGCCAAAGTGCTTTAAAACAAAAAGAAGAATCTGAAAGCCAAGTATATGGTCAAGCTTTGGAGTTGGTCAAGAAAATTGTAGCCAAGACTGTTGAGCTAAAACCCGAAGCAGTGGATAAGGCTTTGGTGGAAAAAGCAGTAATCGAAGTTAAGAAAAATGAAATATAAGTCAAGAGATTATGCTAATGCACTGGTAGAAATTATGCTGAAAGAAAAAGATAATGCAAAAATGGTTGCGGGTTTTTTGGAGTTTGTAAAAAATAATAGAGATGAGAAAAAGTTAAGAGAAATTTTAAAACTTGCAGAAAAATTATATTTTAAAAAAACAGGGAATAAAAAGATTATTTTAGAAACTGCTCGCCCTTTTAATTTTAAAAATTCAGATTTGGTAAATAGTTTAGTAAAGAAAGGGGATGTAGTGCTGGAAAAAAATAATAAGGAATTAATTGCAGGAGTAAGGATTGTGGTAGATGAAGAAAGACAGCTGGACTTTTCATTATTTAAAAAATTACAAGAGTTAGTTTAATTAAAAATAAAATCTATGTCATATGATATTTTAGAGAAAATAAAACAAACAATAGATGGCCACAAGTCAGATCCTAAATGGGAAGAAATCGGCACTGTTGTGGAAGTAGGGGATGGGATTTTAAAAATTTCTGGGCTTGCTAATGTGCAAAGCCAAGAGGTTTTAGAAGTTGAATCTGATGGGAAAAAGGTACAAGCTGTAGCTTTAAACCTTGAAGAAGATTCTGTGGGAGCATTGGTTTTGGGAGATAGTGGCTTGATTAGATCTGGAGATACTGTAAAAAGAACAAAACAACTTTTATCAATTCCAGTAGGCCAGCAACTATTAGGTAGAGTTATAGATCCTTTGGGAAATCCACTCGATGGCAAAGGACCTTTGTTTGCCAAAGCTGACAAAATTCAATATAACTTTTTGGAAAAAGATGCTCCTGGTGTGCTAGATAGGGAAAGTGTAGATACACCGCTTCACACAGGAACCAAGGCTATAGATGCCATGATTCCAATTGGAAGAGGCCAAAGAGAATTGATTATTGGGGATCGTGGAACTGGCAAAACCGCAGTTGCTTTGGATATGATAATAAATCAACAATTTGATTCCGTCGAGGTCGGGTCTCGACCAGTCTGTATTTATGTAGCAGTTGGTCAAAAAGAATCTAAAGTTGCTAAGATTGTAGAAACATTAAAAAAGCACAATGCTTTTGATTATACGATTGTGGTTTCTGCAAGTGCTTCTAGTCCAGCTGCATTTTGGTATTTAGCACCATTTGCTGGAGCTGCTGTTGGAGAATATTTTAGAGACAACGGCAAAGATGCAGTTGTAATTTATGATGATTTGTCAAAACATGCTTGGTCTTATAGGCAAATTTCTTTGCTTTTAAGGCGTCCACCAGGAAGAGAAGCTTATCCTGGAGATGTATTTTATTTACATTCTCGTTTGCTTGAGCGCGCAGCTAAACTTTCAAAAGCCAAAGGCGGTGGGTCTTTAACTGCTTTGCCAATTATTGAAACTCAGTTGGGGGACGTAACAGCTTATATTCCTACAAATGTTATTTCTATTACAGATGGGCAAATTTATTTGGAATCAGATTTGTTTTATCAAGGTATGAGACCTGCTGTAAATGCTGGGCTTTCAGTTTCACGTGTGGGAGGAGCAGCTCAAACTAAAGCTATGAAAAAAGTTGCTGGAAAATTAAGACTGGAATTGGCTCAGTTTCGCGAACTTCAAACCTTTGTGCAGTTTGCCTCTGATGTGGACGAAACTACCAAAAAGAGAATTAATAAAGGCAGAATTGTAACAGAAATTTTAAAGCAGTCTGACCAAGCTCCAATAAGTTTTGAAAAGCAGGTAATTGTGCTTTATGCAGTTTTGAATGATTATTTTAATAATTTTAAACCAGAAGATATGGTTGCGGTTGAAAAGAAATTTATTGAATATCTTGATGGCTTACACAAAGAATTTGTAGCAAAATTAAAAGCAGAACGCCAATTAACTCCAGAACTCGAAGAACAGCTTAAGGGTATTATCGTTTCGTTCGTTGATAGCACAAAGTAAAAAAACGCCTGCCACCGAAATTGGTAGCAGGCCTGAGTTTTGGTCGGCGAAATGCCGAGTTTAGGCTTATGAGGCGGTTTTGCGAACCGCAACACTAAAACCCTCGTTCGATGTCGATTCTCCATCCTGGAGAACCTGGACCTCGATGTACCCTTCGACAAGGTCATTTGCGAATTCTTTAACTCGCATTTTGAAGTCGCGAGTTATGGACTCGATTACCATGTCGCCATCCTCGTTCTGACGGACTTCGAAATTTCCAAATTGCATCTTTGTACTCCTTAAAGAAAAGCCGATGGGTGTGGCAGGTAAAGCAAATTCTGTTTTGAATCCGAACGCTTTGATGTATAATCAAAGCTATGAAAAACACAAATAAAAATGAAGAAAAATCGCAAAAAAAATCATCGCATTTCACATACGATGACAGAGTAAAATTAGAATTACTTTTGTCTG
>CAINMG010000074.1 GCA_903850725.1 Candidatus Staskawiczbacteria bacterium | reverse complement strand
AGGTATTATCAAGAAGCAGAAAGTTAAAAATGTTTGTTCTAGAAAATTTCAACAAAAAAACACCTGTGATTACGAGGTATTTTAACGCAAAGTGTTCGGTTTGAGGGCATAATGTGCCGTATTCCTCGGGAGATTTTTCTCCGAAAAGTCTACAATGTTGTCAAGTTGATGGGGCGACAGGCTTGTCAACGGTCCGCGGATTGCCGAACCCCGCGTTAAGGATGTGTCGGCAAAGTTACTCTGTCTATTTTAGGCAGAGTGATAAGGAGTAAGGAAACTTACTTCTTTTTTGTTGCATTATTCTTATTGTGCGACAAAATAATAATACTGACAAAATTGGTAAAATGTGTTGTAGACTATTGACACGAATGCTTGATTGTGATATACTTAATGTATAATCAAATTTAAGTAAAGTTCGTTAAAAAGTAAGTTTGAAACGGTTCACTAAATTGAGTTTAATCTATATAGATTGATTTATAGACAGAGTTTAATTCGCAAAAGACATTATTGAATATTGTAGCGAAATTTTTAAGCTCAGTTTAGTGAACCGTTCCGTTTTTTTTCTAACGCTGGAAACCTGCCATCACGATATGGTGGGCGAGTACAGCTAGAAAGGAGGCTTTTATGCCTCGGCAATTCGTTTTTTACGATATCGGGCTTGGTTGTCAGTGTAATAACTGATAACCAACGAAGCCCGAACGGGCATGCGGGGTGAGTGTCCCCGCAGGGCGTATGAGCCCAATGTCTCGCTGACGTTTCGGCGGCGGCCTTGCTGGCAGTTTGTCCAGCGCGGGCGCGCGATTTGCGCCAAAGGCACCTGCCTTGTCAGGAGCAGAACCACTCACGCGTTGCGGAGGGGGATAAATTGAGACCCTTTCGCATGAAAAACAAATACGGCCCGATTGGGCAGAGGCAGTCGTCAATGACACTGCCTCTTTTTAAATGTAAAAAATCGCTGGTCATGGTTGGGGATATAGAGTTAAGTGCACGTTACCTGGATTCCCGCGTACGCGGGAATGACAAATTGCTATTGTGTTTAAAATAATTATTTGGTAAAATATAAAGCATAAGCAAAATTAATTTCTCAATAAAAAATATGGCTTTATTTTATAAAAATAATAAATTTATTTATCCAATAATTATTGTAATTCTTTTTGTGGGATTTTTTGCTGGAGGATTTTTTATTGGGAAAAATAATGTTGAACTCAAAGTTTGTCAACCAGAGACAATTGACTTTTCATTATTTTGGGATGCATATAATAAATTATCTGCAAATTTTATAAACCCAGAAAAAATAAATAATCAAGAAATAATTTACGGAGCAATTCGCGGTATGGCAGGCTCCTTGCAGGATCCATATACAAGCTTTTTTGATCCAGAACAATCAAAGCAATTTAATGATAGTTTGTCCGGATTTTTCTCTGGCATTGGAGCAGAAGTTGGTATCAAGAAAAATCAGCTTACAATAATTGCACCACTAGAAGGAACGCCAGCTCAAAAAGCAGGGATTATGGCAGGAGATATGATTTTAAAAATTAATGATAAAGAAACTACAGATATGACAACTGATGAAGCTGTTAAATTAATTAGAGGTCAAAGGGGAACTGAAGTTACTTTAAACATTTATAGATCAAGCTGGACCAGATCAAAAGATATAAAAATAATTAGAGATACAATCAAGGTTCCTTCAGTAAAATGGGCACTAAAAGATAACAATATTGCTTATATACAAATATTTCAATTTGACCAAATTTTATCTCCTGATTTTAAAAAATCTGCGTTGGAGATTATTAACAGCCCAGCTGAAAAAATTGTTTTGGATTTAAGAAATAATCCCGGTGGCTATCTTGAATTATCACAAGAAATTGCTGGTTGGTTTTTGGAAAGGGGTAAAGTTGTAACCATTGAAGATTTTGGCAAAGCCAAAGAACAAACAATTTACAAAACTCAAGGAAGTGCAAATTTTGTAAATTACCCAATGGTTATTTTGATTAATGGTGGCTCAGCCTCAGCTTCTGAAATTTTAGCTGGCACATTGAGAGACAATAGAGACATAAAATTAATTGGAGAAAAATCTTTTGGCAAGGGATCAGTTCAGCAAATTTTAAATTTAAAAGATGGTTCGTCTTTAAAAATCACAATCGCAAAGTGGCTTACCCCAAAAGGTGCTTCAATTTCTGAAGTTGGCTTAACTCCAGATTATAAGGTAGAAATTACAGAAAAAGATGTTGAAGCTGGAAAAGACCCACAATTGGAAAAAGCCCTTGAAATTATTAAGACAATAAAGTAAGATATAGTATAATAAAATTAAATTCAAAATAATATGAAAGTTATACTTTTGCAAAATGTGGAGGATGTGGGTAAAAAATATGAAGTCAAAGAGGTAAAAGATGGCTATGCTAGAAATTTTTTGATACCTCAAAATTTAGCAAAACCAGCTACCAAACAAGCTTTAAAATGGCTTGATTCTCAAAAAGAGGTTATTGCTGTAGAGGTTGAAGAAGAATTGAAGAAATTTCAAGAGTTAGCATCAAACCTCGATGATTTAGAAGTTCAAATTACCTTAAAGGTGGGGGATGAAGGCCAGCTTTTTGAATCAGTAAACGCTCAAAAGATTGCTGAAAAATTAAAAGAAATGGGGTTTGATGTTAAAAAATCTCAGATTGATTTGAAAGACGCAATCAAACAAACTGGTGAATTTAAATTAAAAATTAACCTTGATCACAATTTGGAAGCAGAAATCAATTTGTCTATTTTGCCAGAAAATCAAGGAAAAAAGGAGGAGTAATTAACTTTATATATTTTCATGAAGTATATTTTTGTTGCCGGTGGAGTAATGTCTGGCGTAGGCAAAGGTGTTGCCACAGCTTCTATTGGTAGAATATTAAAGAGCAAAGGTTTTAAAGTAACTGCAATCAAAATAGATCCCTACATTAATGTTGATGCTGGGACAATGAATCCAACCGAGCACGGGGAAGTTTTTGTGACCGAAGATGGAGCAGAGTGTGATCAGGATGTTGGAAATTATGAAAGATTTTTAGATGAAAATATTTATACCGATAATTATCTAACAACTGGCAGAGTTTATCAAACAGTAATTAACAGAGAAAGAAATTTGGAATATAATGGAAAATGCGTTGAAGTAGTTCCAGATATTCCAAATGAAGTTATAGGAACAATCAAAAGAGCTGGCAAAAAAGTAAAAGCTGATTTTGTTTTAATTGAAATTGGCGGAACAGTTGGAGAATATCAAAATCTATTATTTTTAGAGGCAGGACGCATGATGAAGATTTTACATCCAAAAGATGTATTTTTTATTTTAGTAAGTTATTTGCCAGTACCAGCAAAAATTGGAGAAATGAAAACAAAACCAACCCAATATGCAGTACGAACCTTAAATTCTGCTGGCATACAACCAGATATGATTTTAGCCAGATCAGTTCTACCAATTGATGAACCAAGGAAAAAGAAAATTGCAGTCAACTGCAATGTGGCTTCAGAAGACATAATATCTGCCCCAGATGTAGAATCAATTTATGATATTCCGCTAAATTTTGAAGATGAAAATTTAGGAAACAGAATTTTAAAAAAGTTTGGCTTAAAATCAAAGCCAAGCAATTTACTAGATTGGGAGAAATTTGTCAAAAAAACTAAAAATGTAAGTAAGATTGTAGAAATTGGAATTGTAGGGAAATATTTTGAAACTGGACATTTTACTTTAGCAGATTCATATATTTCTGTTATTGAGGCCATAAAGCATGCTTGCTTTGCAAACAATGTAAAACCAAAAATTTCTTGGCTTTCAGCTGAGTCATACGAAAAAGATCCAAAGATTTTATCAGAATTAAAAAAATTTGATGGCATAATTGTACCAGGCGGATTTGGAAGCAGAGGAATAGAGGGCAAAATAAAAGCTATTGAATATTGTAGAAAAAATAAAATTCCATTCTTTGGACTTTGTCTTGGAATGCAATTAGCAGTAATAGAATTTGCTAGATCAGCATGTGGCCTCAAAGATGCAACTTCCGCAGAATTTAAACAAATTTCAGAAAATATCCTAATAGATGTAATGCCAGAGCAAAAGGTTTTGCTTAAGGAGAAAAGATACGGAGGAACAATGCGCTTGGGGTCATATAATTGCAAACTGAAACAAGGTACCAAAAGTAAAATTGCTTATAAGTCAGAATTAATTTCAGAGAGACATAGACACAGGTATGAATTAAATAATAATTATAAGGAAATTTTAGAGAAAAAAGGAATGGTATTTGCTGGCGTAAACCCAGAGAGTGATTTAGTAGAAATAATAGAATTACCAAATCATCCATTTTTTGTGGCCACACAATTTCACCCAGAGTTCAAATCAAGCCCACTAAGGCCACATCCTTTATTTAAGGCATTTATCAAAGCTTGCATCAAATAAAAAAACCGTCCCGCTTAGCGGGACGGTTTTATAGAATTTATTTTGTTGTTTTAGTTTTTGTTTTAGCCTTTATTGCCGCAACAGCTCTTGCTGGTTCTACACTAACTACTTTTACCATTCTTTGTTTGCCATTAAATAAATCTTTATTTTTAGTAACAAATTTGACAAAACCATCTTTCATTGCAAAAATAGTATCATCAGAACCAAGTTTTACATTTTTACCTGGGAGAATCCTTGTTCCTCGTTGTCTTACGATTATATTGCCAGTTTTCACAGCTTCGCCAGCAAATTTCTTAATTCCCAGTCTTTGAGCATTGGAATCTCTTCCAAGCCTAGAAAGACCAGATGATTTAGTTTTTGACATATTTTTAAAGTTTAATTATATATTCTATGTTAGCAAAAATTTTTGAATTTGTCAAAGCCAACAGGGCTAATATTATGGTTTTTATACTTGTTTTGTTGCTTACCTTGTTTTCTTTTGCCTGTGGATATATAATAGCAAAATATCAGACCAAGCCTCCAATTGAAATATCTAATATAAAATAAAAAGACTGCTCAGGCAAGACCGTGGCCCGGCAGTCTATGGTTAAAAAGCGCGCGCTTATTGGGGAGGGGCTAGCGCCAATTATCATCACGCCACTTCAGTGACAGATGACCGGTCTTGCGTTATCAACCACTGGAAGGCGGTTGACTCACCCCTTACTCCCATACTATATTATTAATATCAAAATAATCAATCTTTGTCAAAATGAATATTCCTAAACACATAGTTTTGTTCCCAGACGGCAATCGTCGCTGGGCTAGAGAGCAAGGCCTACCAACATTAGATGGCCATAAAAAAGGCTATGAAAAATTAAAAAATTTATGCGACTGGTGTGAAAGTAAAGGAATAGAAATTCTTACAGCTTTTGGATTTTCTACAGAAAATTGGAATAGATCTCCAGAAGAAGTAGCATATTTAATGAAATTACTTGAGAACACTTTGTTAATGTTTAAAAATGATCAAGATCTAGTAAAAAAAGAGGTTAAAGTAAAAGTCATTGGTCAAAAAGAAAGACTCCCAGAAACATTACAAAAAACTATTTTAGAAATAGAAAAATTTACAGAAAATAACAAAAAATTTCAGTTAAATTTGGCTGTGAGTTATGGCGGAAAGTGGGACATTTTAAATGCTGTTAAAAAAATTGTAGAGCAGGGGATTGAGCCAGGTAAAATTGATGAAAAATTATTTGAAAGTTATTTATCTACTGCGGGCTTGCCAAACCCAGATTTAATAATAAGAGCTGGTGGGGAGATGAGGTTGTCAAACTTTGTGTTGTGGCAGTCTGCATATTCTGAATTATATTTTTCGCCAAAATATTGGCCAGATTTTACCGAGCAGGATTTAGATTTAGCCTTGCAAGAATTCGATAGGCGAAGTAGAAGATTTGGCAAATAAGTATTGGCAGACATTTTATTGTGCGACAAATTGTGAATAAGTAGGATATACGAACAATAGGGTAGGGAATTAAGGCTTTAAGTTTTTAGCTAGTTCTTCCGCAGTTTTTGTCCACTTAGACTGTCTTGGTTTTTCTTTGTATTTTACTGCAGATTTATGAATTTCAAGCAACTGCAAAAACTCATTTCTCTTCCATGTCAAAAATGATTTGCCTTTATTTTTATATATAATCTCAACTGCTTTTTGCCATAAATTAAAATCACTTTTCTTTTTGCCAGATAATTGGTTCTTTTTAAAATACGGAATTATTTTGGTGTTTATATCTTCAATTTTTTGCACTGAGAATCTAGCCTGATCTTTGCTTACATTAGTTTTCCCACATTTTAATTCAGCTCCAATTTTGTTTAGCAGTTCAATCTTATCTTTTGAGCTAGTTATAATAAACTGAGTGTTCCATCGATAATATGTTGGTGAGCCAGTTCGTTTGTGTCTTGTATCTTTTCGAAACTGCAAATCAAAACAACCATAATTATTTACTAAATCTACAATATTAAGTTTTTTATTTTCTGTTACCATAATTATACTTATAATTAAATATATTAAATTCAATTTTATTATACCAAATATTTAATTGTGCGACAAGCCATGAAATTTTTTGTGAATGTCGCGGAGGCGCTTATTGGTGACGTGCGTATATATTTGAGTTGTTAAAATACTTTTATGTCCTAAGAATTCTTGAATGGTACGCAAATCAACTCCTTGAGTTAAAAGATCTGTTGCATAAGAATGACGAAGAGTGTGGGGAGTTGTAAAAATTGGAATTCCTGAAATAATTGCATATTTTTTGATAATTCGTTCAATTGACCTTGCGGTCAGTCTTGAAGAGTTGATGCCTGAGCCATCTTTTTTATCTCTAAAATTTGTAAATAATGGTTTTTCTTTATCTTTTCTAATCTCTAAATATTTTTTTATAAAACCCAAAGCTCTTTCTGAAAAATATACAGTTCTAGGATTTCCACCCTTTCCAATAATACCAAGTTCTAAATCAGTTTTACTTTTTAAATTGGCAAATTGATCTTTATCTAATGCAACCAATTCCGCGACTCTAAGCCCAGTTGAGAAAAATGCTTCTAAAATAGCCCTATCCCTAAGCCCATTTGAAGTACTTATATCTGCTGATGATAAAAGCTTCTCAATTTGCTCTAAATTGAGGAATTTTACAGTTTTTTCGCCTTTATCTTGCTTAGGAAGGGTTATTTTGTCTGGAGGTAGGCAAAGCACGTCTTTAGCCACAAAATAGCCCAAAAAGGCTCTTAAAGCGATTAAATAGTAGTGCTGGGTAGACTTTTTTAAGGTTTTTTTACTTCTTGGGTCCTGATACCTAGAAAGGTATAATCTATAGTCCCAAATGTGTTCTTGTGTAAGTTGGTGGGGAAGTAGGGCATCTAAATTCTTATATTTTAAGTAATTTAAAAATTTATTTAAATATCTTTGATAATTTTTTTGCGTATTATCACGCAAACCTTTTTCTACTTCGCAGTAATCTAAAAAATCTGTTAAATGATATATTATTGCTTTGTTTGATTCTTGCATAATATTTTGAAGCCCCAAGATTTTGCGACGCTTAATTTATTAAATGTCGTAAAATCTTGGGCTGGTAAAGCGACAATTTGGCTACATAGACAAATTGTCGCTTTACCTACATTTTGCGACATTGTATATATCTATCATAATCTGTCTTTAAAACCATGTCAACTACCTACAATCACCCGCTATTACGGATTATGCCTAAATTCTTGCAGAAAAAGACGATATAAGTATCGTCTTTTTTTACTGGGATTTTGGCAGTTGGCAACTTTCTATACATTTCTGAGTTTCCAGAGGAATGTTGGAATTTTGAGAATTGTGAGAATCAAGAGAATTTAATAATGACGATGGTTGATTTATTTTATTTGGAAAAAATATTGAATCAATTATATTTGAAAAATAATTTTTTATTTTTTCTGCTAGACTTTGAGAAATTTTTTCTTTTTGTGTTTCAATTTGTAAATTAATTTCTTGTCCAGCGATATCAACTTTCTTACTCACTTCCCCACTAACTACAGGATATACCTTATTTTCAAATAAATCAGTGACTTTAGAGGTATATGGATCGGCGGTCTTTTCAACCCAAGATAAAGCATTCTGGCCCCAGGATTTAACATGTGGCTGTTGACTAACAACTACTAGCCCCAAAATAATTGCAATAATTATAATATTTTTAATCATTTAATTAGTATTTTAATTTGTCGCATAATAAGATATTATTCTTTTGGTTTTATTAACAGACTTTTTATTAATCCACGCATTTCTTCTGCTTCTTTTTCGGTAATTTCTTTTACTTCTGCCTCTTCCTTTTCTGGTTTTACTTCATCTTCTCTTAATACACTTTTAAGCCATTCAGGATATTCTGGCTCATATGTACCTGCCTGTATATCCATAATTGTTTTAAAAGCTTCTATGGCTCTTTGCTCTTGTTTTTCTTTGTAATATTTTTCAGCTTTTAAAACACATAAATTTGCAATACCAAGTCCATCTGTTTTAATAAGATAATTATAAATACATTCTGCTTGAAATTGGCGATGTAATTTAATTCTTTCTTCAACAGTTAATTTTAAATATTCTTCAGTTTCTTTGCCATCTTTGTCATAATGAAATTCATGAAATTTTTTAAGTGCTTGCTCGTTTAAATCTTCTAAAATTTTAACATCTGTAATAAATCCTTTTAAATAATCAGGCGGAAGCTCGTCTCTTGTATGTTTTTTAGTTAATTTTTCTGCCACGCTTTCATTGATTTCAATTTCTCTTAAAGCATTTTCAGCAAGCCATCTTTTTTCGGAATTATCGCCTTCAGCTAGTTTTACAAGCCCTGCTTTTACTTTTTTAATTGTTTCTGAGGTCGATATTTCAACAGATTCGGCAACTGTTTCTTGCGCGTCTTCTGCTTTTGCTTGACCTGGTCCTAAAATCAAAGCTAAACCAAGAACTAATGATTTAAATAATTTTGGATTTCTTAAAACATTCTCGCCATCAATTTTTTGGGATTCGCCTTCATCTTCTTGATTTGGTGATTCCCTATTTTCTTTGAATATTCCCATACTTTTTACTTAATTAATAATATTATAAAAGATTGATTGCATCTTTAATTCTTTTTAAGGTTTTTTGTTTTCCTAGAATTTCCGCTATTTCAAATGGACTAGCTGACGCTTTTTTTCCAGATAAGGCTACGCGTAAAGGCCACATTATAAAACCTTTATTATTTTCTGGATATGATTTTTGCAAATTAAATTTTAATATTTCTGGGAATAACGCTTCTTCCATTTTTTTAATATTCCACTCCCCTGCTTCTGAATCAAGCTCATCAAATATTTTGTCGCACAATAAAAGTGCATCTTTAATTTCCGTATCTGTCATTTTTTGCCACTGCAATAATTCTTTTCCATAAGTTAGTTTATCTTTAAAGAAAAAATCTGTAAGCTCTACAATCTCTGAAAGTTTTTTTAGTCTTTCTTTATATGCAGAAATTATTTTTTCTAATTTCAACCTTGTGATTTCTTTTACATTAAACCCAGCTTCTATTAAATACGGCAGACAAAGCTCTGTTAATTTTTCAATTGATTTATCACGAATATAATATCCATTTATATTGTCTAATTTTTGGATATTAAACACAGCTCCAGCTTTCTGTACTTTTTCTAAAGAGAATTCTTTTTCTAGTTCAGACAAAGTAAAAATTTCTTTTTCTGTGCCAGGATTCCAGCCAAGCAAAACCATAAAGTTAATTAGCGCCTCGGGCAAATACCCTGCCTTTTTATAATCTAATACAGCAACATCACTTTTTCGTTTAGACATTTTACTTCTATCAGGATTTAACATTAATGGTAGGTGCGCATAAATCGGGCGTGTCATAACCAAAGCTTCTTGAATTAAAATTTGGCGCGCAGTATTTGATAAATGCTCTTCACCCCTTATTACATGACTTATTTTCATTTCATAATCATCAATAATTACCACAAAATGATATAACGGGCTTTGCATGTCTTTGGCTATTACAATATCTCCCAAAAGACCAGTATCAAATTCCACATCACCACGAATTAAGTCATGGAATTTTACTTTTTTATTTGCAACTTTAAATCTTATTACAAAAGATTTTTTTTCTGCTAAATTATTTTCTATTTCTTCTTTTGAAAGGCGCGAACATTTTCCATCATAAATAGGAGCCAATCCCCTAGTCATTTGATCTTGTCTTTTTGCTTCTAGATCCTCTGCGCTGCAAAAACAATGATACGCTTTGCCCTCATCTAAAAGTTTTTTAATATAATTTTCATAAACATTTAATTTTTGCGATTGTTTATATGGTCCATATTCTCCACCAATATCAGGGCCTTCATCCCAAATAATTCCCAGCCACTTTAAACTATCAATTGCATCTTGAGTATAACGCAACTCTGATCTTTGCTTGTCTGTGTCCTCTATACGTAAAACAAATTTGCCGTTATATTTTTTGGCAAACAAATAATTATACAAAGCGCTTCTCGCTCCTCCAATATGGTAAGGCCCAGTTGGTGACGGCGCAATTCTAGTTCTTATTTCTTGTGATGTATTTTCTTTTTTCATAAATTTATTTATTTATCATAATATATTATTTAAATGTCCTCAACCCCTTGACACAGATTAATATCTATGCTATAATAAATATAGTGAAAGGAGGCACATTATGCCCTCAAACCGAACACTTTGCGTT
>CAINMG010000073.1 GCA_903850725.1 Candidatus Staskawiczbacteria bacterium | reverse complement strand
CAAAAAGTTATAATAACTAAAGCTGAAATTGTTAAAGAAATTTTAAGCATTTTGGTTTTGAGCGGATTATTGGTAATAGCTATTACCAATCCATATTTTATTGTTAATATTGTAAAATATTTTAGCAAATTAAAAAAATATCCAAAAAAAAGAGTTTATGATACTTTTTATAATTTAAAGAAACAAGGTTTAGTAAGTTATTACAATAAAGGAGGGCAAATATACATTAGCTTGACTGATGAAGGTAAGAGAAAAGCTAATTGGATACAAATTGATAATTTGGAAATAAAAAAGCCAAAAAGTTGGGATGGTAAGTGGCGAATGGTAATGTTTGATATAGCCCAAATAAAAAGAGATTCTAGAGAAGCTCTTAGGGGTAAATTAAAAAAATTAGGTTTTTATCTTTTTCAGAAAAGTATTTGGGTTATACCGTATAAGTGCGATAGAGAAGTTAATATGCTCAAAAAGTTTTTTGGCTTGAAAGATTCTGAAATTAGATTGATAACAATTGATAATATCGGCGAGGATGGGGAATTAAAGAAGTTTTTTAAACTTGTTTAGTAGCTGGTGAAATCATATATAATTAAATATTTATGAATACGTATGAATTTTGCTATGACATATTTTATAAGTATATATAGGGTTATGTATTAAAAAAGTATTGATGTATGGAAAGATAAAAAAAGAACCGCCGTGGCTGATGCTCGGCGGTTTTTAGGTTTTGTTTATTTGCCAAAAAGATCGTTGGCAAATCATTCTATTTTTCTGTATTTTCCATAATGGAGAGAAGCATTACTCCAAGTATCCAGCGTTTTTTTGTCTACGCCACGCAGAATCACCCATTGGGGATTTCTTTTGGCGTATCCTGGGATTTTGGGATCCAGCTCTTCTAAGACAACTAGACCATTGCGATAGTCGGCAAAGTAGAGGCCATACTCCTTCCCAGAAGTGAGCCCGGATTGTTCTTTGGTGGTTTCCTGGCAACTTACCAAAGTTATCATCATTTGGCAAAGTTCATCGATTTGGCGTTGTTGTTGGTAAATGCGATTTCCAACGAACCACGATCCACGAAAAACAGAAAGAACTAGTAAAAGAAAAGTTAACAGCAGACACAAATTGATTTTGATTTGATTGGCGTTCAACTTTTTTTGAAGCTCGTTAAATGTAATCACGTTTTTGCCCTTTCGCAAAAGTGGATGCACAGATTCTATTTTGAACTACTTAAATGTTTGCATTATTTTTAAAATAAGTCAAGGTTTACCGAGTTGAATAATTCTGATATTATAAAGAAATTGAAAATAAATATTTTATGAAGAAATATAATCCGCAAAAAATTGAGAAAAAGTGGCAAAAGGTTTTTGAAGAAAAAAAGCTTTTTGAAGCCCATTCGACTCGCTCTGCTCGCTCAGGGCAAAGTAAAAAACAAAAGTTTTTTACTTTGGTTGAATTTCCATATCCAAGTGGAGATGGTTTGCATGTGGGGCATTGTAGAAGTTATACTGGGCTAGATATAATTTCTCGCAAAAAAAGAATGGAGGGGAAAAATGTTTTGTTTCCAATTGGTTGGGATGCTTTTGGTTTGCCTACAGAAAATTATGCAATTAAAAAAGGCATTCACCCAAGCGTTGCAACAAAAAGAAATACTGATACATTTCGCAAACAATTAAAAAGTTTGGGATTTTCTTTTGATTGGTCGCGAGAAGTAAACACTACAGATCCAGCTTATTATAAATGGACTCAGTGGATTTTTTTGCAATTGTTTAAACATGGCTTAGCTTATAAAGATAAAATTGCCATAAATTGGTGCTCTTCTTGTAAAATTGGCCTTGCCAATGAAGAAGTGGTGGCTGGAAATTGCGAAAGATGTGGCACAAAAGTTGAAAAAAGAGAAAAAGATCAGTGGATGATTAAAATTACAAAATATGCAGATAGATTGATTAAAGATTTAGATAATGTAAATTATTTAGAGAAAATAAAAATCCAGCAAAAAGAGTGGATAGGCAGGTCAGAAGGTGCCCTTCTTAAATTTGAAATTAGAAATTTGAAATTTGAAATTAACCAACGAGTTGAAGTGTTTACTACAAGACCAGATACATTGTTTGGTTGTACTTTTATGGTGGTAGCTCCAGAACATGATTTAATTGAAAATATAAAAGATAAAATTACAAATTGGCAGGAAGTTAGCCAATATATAATAGAAGCTAAAAATAAATCTGATTTACAGAGACAAGATCAAAAAGAAAAAACTGGCGTTGAGTTGAAGGGGGTCAAGGCAATAAACCCTGCTAATAAAAAAGAAATTCCAATTTTCGTGGCAGATTATGTGATGGTAGGATATGGCACAGGAGCAATTATGGCAGTGCCAGCTCACGACGAGCGCGATTTTGAATTTGCTAAAAAATATAATTTGGAAAATATACAGGTTATAAGTGAAAACAACATTTTGGTAAACTCTGGAGAGTTTAATGGACTAAGCTCGCAGGAAGCTAAAGATAAAATTATTGAATTTGTGGGTGGAAAAAAGTCGGTAAATTACAAACTACGAGATTGGGTATTTTCAAGACAGCATTATTGGGGAGAGCCAATTCCTTTGGTTTTTTGCGAGAAATGCGCTTGGCAGGCTGTGCCGGAAAAAGATTTGCCAGTGGAATTGCCAAAAGTAAAAAAATATCAGCCTACTGATACGGGGGAGTCTCCACTTTCTGCAATTGAAAAATGGGTAAATACAAAATGTCCAAAATGTGGTGGCCCTGCAAAAAGAGAAACGGACACAATGCCAAATTGGGCAGGGTCAAATTGGTATTTTTTGGCTTATACTTTTGCAAAAAATGGAAAATATAATTGGAATAATAAAGATATAGAAAGTTTTATGCCTGTAGATTGGTATAATGGAGGGATGGAACATACAACTTTGCATTTGCTTTATTCTAGATTTATTTTTAAATTTCTGTGGGATATTGGAGCAGTGGCAAAATCAATTGGAAGCGAGCCTTATATGAAACGTACTTCTCATGGAATGGTTTTGGGTGAGGGAGGAATTAAAATGTCAAAATCAAAAGGAAATGTAATAAATCCAGATACAGTGGTTAAAGACTTTGGAGCAGATACTTTGCGTATTTACGAAATGTTTATGGGGCCATTTGATCAAGCAATTCCTTGGGACACTAAGGGTGTTATAGGCTCGAGAAGGTTCCTTGAAAGAGTGTACAATTTAATTTTCAATTTTCAATTTTCAATTTTCAATAAATTTAAAAATGAATCAAAGCCCAAAAACGACGAGCTTGATGTAATTATAAATAAAACTATTAAGAAGGTGAGTGAGGATATTGAGGCAATGAGATTTAACACAGCAGTGTCTGCATTAATGATTTTGATGAATGCGTTTACGGAAAAGCAAGAAAGTTTGACTAAAGAAAATATTAAAAATCTTTTATTAATTCTTTCCCCTTTTGCTCCACATTTAGCTGAAGAGCTTTGGATAGAAATGAAATTCAAGGGATTGTGTTGCCAGCAAGTTTGGCCAAAGTTTGATGAAAAATTAATTGTAGCTGAAAAAGTTTTGTTGATAGTGCAAATAAATGGTAAAGTAAGAGATAAAATAGAAGCTAGTTCTGGTCTCTCGCAAGCTGATGCCGAAAAACTAGTAAACGAATCGGAGAAAATAAAAGTGCATTTGGAGGGTAAACAGATTCGCAAAATAATTTATATAAAAGATAAAT
>CAINMG010000072.1 GCA_903850725.1 Candidatus Staskawiczbacteria bacterium | reverse complement strand
GTAATTTCTACCAATTCATCATCCCCTATATATTCCAAAGCATCTTCAAGCTCCATTATTTTAGGAGTATTAAAATGTTCTGTGTTGCCCTCACCCTTTGATCTCATATTAGACAATTGTTTGGCCTTACATACATTTACACGAATATCCTCTGGTCTTGAATTTTGGCCTACAACCTCTCCTTCATAAACTTGGGTACCTGGTCCATAAAATAATACCCCCCTATCTTGAACATTTTTCAAACCATAAAGAATTGTTACTCCAGCTTCTGAAGCAATCAAAGAACCGTTATTTCTTTCTTTCCAATTTTCAGGATCTGGTAAATATTCATGGAAAGAAGTATTTAAAATACCCAAACCTTTGGTGTCGGTTAAGAATTCATTTCTGTATCCAAACAATCCTCTAGTTGGAATAATAAATTCCAAAAATACAATTCCATTATTTCCATTTCTCATTTCTTTAAGCTCTGCTTTTCTTTCTCCCATTTTTTGCATTATAGGTCCTTGGTATTGTTCTGGGACTTCAATAAATATTTTTTCATATGGTGCCAACTTCTTTCCATTCACTTCTTTTAAAATAACTTGTGGTCTTGAGACCTGCATTTCATAGCCTTCTCTTCTTAATCTTTCAATTAAAATAGCCAAATGCAATTCGCCTCTACCAGACACTATCCAACCAACAGATCCACCAAGTCCTAAAGTTTTTTGCGTAATTTCTTCTACTCTCAAAGCAACATCTGTTTCCAGCTCTTTCATTAATCTTTCCCTTAATTGTCTTGAGGTACAAAATTGGCCTTCCTTACCAGCAAATGGCGAATCATTAATCATAAAAGTCATTTTAACTGTTGGCTCTTCAATATCAATCAAAGGCAATGCGTCTGGATTATCTAAATCTGCAATTGTTTCTCCTATTGTAATATCTTCAATGCCAGCTATAGCTGCGATGTCTCCAGCAAAAACTTCATCAATTTCTTTTCTACCCAAACCTTCAAAAGTCATCAATGTCGCAATTTTACATTTTTGATGCTCTCCACTTCTATTAATATGAATAATTTCTTGCCCAGCTTTCAATTTGCCATTATGAATTCTTCCAATAGCTAATCTTCCTTTGAAATTATCTCCCACAATTGTAGTAACTAACATTTGCAAAGGTTTATCAATATCTACAATTGGCGAAGGGATATGCTCCAAAATCGCATCAAAAATTGGATTGATATCTTGCATTTTGTTTATGTCAGCTTCAAGCCCAGCTTTTCCTGCGCGTCCTGAAGCATACACTACAGGGAAATCAAATGAATGATCTCCAGCTCCAAGTTCCAAAAATAATTCTAAAGTTGCTTCCAACGCAAACTGAGGTCTAGCACCATCTTTATCAACTTTATTTATTACCACAATTATTTTGTGGCCCATTTCTAAAGCCTTTTTTAAAACAAATCTAGTTTGAGGCATAGGACCTTCTTTAGCATCAATCAAAAGCAAACAGCCATCTGCCATATTCAAAACTCTTTCTACTTCCCCACCAAAATCTGCGTGTCCCGGAGTATCAATAATATTTATCTTTACATCTTTATAAATTACTGATGCATTTTTAGAAAAAATTGTAATTCCTCTTTCTTTTTCAAGTTCATTGCTATCCATAATTAAATCTGTACCAACTACATCTTTATTTAAATGAGTTTTTGATTGCTTTAAAAGCGCATCCACTAATGTGGTTTTGCCATGGTCAACGTGCGCAATGATTGCGATATTTCTAATATTTGTCATAAGGGAGTTTCTTATTAATTTATGTAATTTTTATTATAATACAAAATTTCTCAAAAAGCAAGTTTTAATGTTTTTAAATATCAAATTTTGGGCGGTTTTAAGGAGCGTTGCTTGGTATAGCGAACGCTCCTAGTTTGCCTTACGAGCATCCCTGCTCGTTAAGCCTATTTGTCCGACTTGACTGCCTTCTCTAGCTCAATAACCCGCGTCTTGAGCTCCTCGACTTCTTCTTGAAGTACCTGGAACTCAAGTGGGTCAACTCGAGCCAATTTGCCGAGCGGGCTGTCATCCGCCAGTTTTGCCTCGAAGGCCGCCTTCACGGCTTGTCCGCCTTCGACGTACCCCTCGGCGCGGTCCATGGTCATCTTGTCATACCGTCCTCCGAAGATCGTGCTGACAGCGATAATCATAAATCCAATCACCATCGCAAGAAAAACGTCCCTACACTTCATGGCTTCCCTTTCATTAAAAGCCACATTGTCCATTTGATGCCACCAACATGGTGGTAAAGAGGTTGGACGTGACCTCTTCTTCTATAAGTTATATTATACCACTTTTAATCTATACTTGTCAATACCACCATGCATTTTAAAGGGCGTATTTTGCTTTCGCTCAACGCCCTATTTGTTTGCCTTGGCATCATCACATGGCCATTACGATAATGGAAAGCAATAGAGCCACCATAATGACCAAAAAGAACGGGCTTTCCGTCGCTCGTTTCATAGCAAGCCTACGAATTTCTCGCGCCGCAACACTCATGGCACTCCCCTTTTAAGTGTGTTCTTAATCGCCCGTCAAGTAAACGATATTTTAATTTTATAGAATTTTGGCAAAAAGTCAACAAAAAAACACCGATTTTCTCGATGTTCTCTGTTCTTTCAATTAAAATTTTATTTTAATAAATCTACGTTTGCCTACTTTAATTACCATACCATCCTCTAATTTTATTTCTTGTTTCCAATCTGATATTTTTGTCTCAATGTTATTTGTGTTTATAGAAACGGCATTTCCTTCCACTAACCTTCTTGCCTCATTTTTTGATGGTGCTAATTTAGTGTCGCACAATAAATCCAAAACTTGCCAGCTTATTTTGCTAGTTTGAAAAACTTCAATTTCTGTAGGCAATTCTTTATCTCTGTGAATTTTATTAAATTCATCTTCTGCTTTTTGCGCTTCTTTTTCTGAATGGTACATTTTAACAATTTCTTTTGCTAAAATTACTTTGATATTTCTTGGATTTTCTCCTGCTTGCAATTGAGTTTCATATTGTGAAACTATATCTAAATTCAGTCTTGTACAAAATTTAAAATACCTAATGACATACTCATCCTTCAAAGACATTATTTTACCAAACATTTCATTTGAATTATCTAGCAAATTTACGGTGTTGCCCCAAGAAGAGCTCATTTTTCTGCCATCCAAGCCTTCTATTAAAGGATTGGTGATTATGTCTTGTGGCGATTGCTTATAAAACCTTTGAAGCTCACGACCTGCCAGCAAATTAAATCTTTGGTCAGTTCCACCAATCTCCACATCTGCTTTTACAGCTACAGAATCATATCCTTGCATTAGAGGATACATCAATTCACGCAATGAAATTCTTTTGCCTTCATCTAATCTTTTTTTAATATTTTCTCTTGAAATAAATTCATTTAAAGAAAATTGATCAGCTTGCTTTCCAATTTCATAATAATCTAGCTCACCAAGCCACTCAGAATTATATCTTACTTCACATTTTTTAATATCAATTATTTTTCCTGCTTGAGCTACATAGGTTTTCATGTTCTGTTTTATTGTTTTGGAATCAAGCATTGGTCTTTCTGCTTCTTTGTCTGAAGTGTCTCCAATTAACCCTGTAAAATCTCCAATAATTAAAACAATTTTATGCCCTGCTTCTTGAAAATCTCGCAATTTTAAAAGAGGTATTGCTCTGCCTAAATGTAAATTTGGGCTAGTTGGATCAATGCCAAGTTTTATTCTTAGCTTTTTGCCTGATTTTAATTTTTTATCTAAATTTTCTTTATCTATAACTTCATCTACGCCCCTAGATAAAATTTGGTTAATTTTTTCTTGATCAATTTTCATAAATTTAATAT
>CAINMG010000071.1 GCA_903850725.1 Candidatus Staskawiczbacteria bacterium | reverse complement strand
GCCCTCATGATATTTATAAATAAAAAATAGAAGTCCGCTTAAAGCGGATTTTTTGGTTGTAGTTTTTTATAGTTGACTAAAAACTTTCAAGGTGTAAGATAAATAAATATTATTAAATTTAAAAATTTATGTATTATTTTGCAACGCCACACGTGAATACAAATGTTAAAGAAAACACTTTAGATTTTGAGAAATTAGCTAGAAATGAGAAATTATGTAAAAGTTTAGAAGAAAACGGTTTTAAAATTTTTCTTCCATATCGCGATGCCGATCAAGCTTTAAGCGGGAAAGATTTATTGGAGAAAGAATTAGAGGTTATAAGAAATTGCGATGGTATGATTGTGGCTTTATCTAATACGCGTGGGATTTATATGGAGGCTGGTTATGCAAAAGCTTTAGGCAAAGAAATTGTTGGACTTAAGGTGAAAGAAACTCGTGATTTTTCTGATTGGGGAAAAGCATTTTTTGATTATATTGCTCAAGATACAGAAGATTTAATTAAATATTTTAAAAACAAAAAATAATTTATTTGATTGGGGGAGCGCCAAAGTGCGAAAAGAATAATACTCTGACATTCTCGAGAATGTAAGAACGTTATAACTCTAAAGTAAAAAAAGTCAGGTTAATGTATATTAACCAAATGCTAATTTTAAAAAAAGTAATAATTGAGATATAAAATTAAGATATAAATTTATGATAAAAGATAGACATAAAGAAGTTCCAGCATCTTATTTGTTCTTATTAAAAGATAATAAAATTTTATTGCAAAGAAGATTTAATACAGGTTATATGGATGGCTATTATAGCGTGCCAGCAGGCCATGTCGATAAAGGAGAAACTTTTACGCAATGTGCTGTAAGGGAGGCCAAAGAAGAAATTGGGGCGGAATTGAATTTACAAGATTTAAAATTGGCCCACATAATGCATAGATTTTCTGGAGGAGAATGGGGAGAATTGGGCTATAGAATTGATTTATTTTTTACTGTAGAAAAATGGCAGGGGAATATCGAGATAAAGGAACCGGAAAAATGTGATGATTTAAAGTGGTTTGATTTGGCTAATTTACCAGAAAATATTATTCCTTATGTTGCTACAGCTCTAGAAAATATTAAAAATAAGATTATTTATAGTGAACTTGGGTGGAAGGAATAGGTGTGATTAAAATAAAGTATGGATTAAAAAAAGCTAGGGTACAGTTCAGTTCAGACCCCAGCTTTTTTAATAAAACATTTTTAAGCAGTAGGATTATTATTTTTTGAGGATTTTATTTATTATAATAGCTAAATCATCTGGCTCCCAATCAGATTTTACAAAATATCCACGGACATTTTTTTCCAAATTTTGTTCTATATGTTCTGATTCGCTTAAATTACTCAAGAAAATAATAGGAACATTTTTACCCCACTGGTCTTTTTGCAATTCTCTTAGCATCAATGTTCCACTTAATATTGGCATAATAATATCTAATAAAATCAAATCAGGATGTTTAGTTTTGGCGATATCCAAGCCGACTTTACCATTTTCTGCCTCTAAAACATTATAACCTTCCATTGTTAATTTTAAAGATAAAATATCTCTTAAATCTTTTTCATCTTCTACTATTAAAATTGTTTGTTTTATATTTGTCATAAGTTTGTTATTTAATTGGTAAAGTAAAATAAAAACTAGTTTCCAAATTTTCTTTTGATTCAAACCATATTTTCCCGCCATGAGCATCGATAATATTTTTGCATAAAAATAATCCAAGTCCAGACCCAATCTCTCTTAATTTTGTGGCATTATCTCCTCTAAAAAATTTAGTAAATATTTTATCTTGCTGATTGCTTGGTATTCCCATCCCAAAATCTTTTATTTTAAATTCTATGTTGTTTTCGTTGGATATTAATGATATTTCAATTTTACTATTTTCTTGAGAATATTTGATAGCATTATCGATAAGGTTTTGAATAGCTAATTTAATTTTTACTGAATCAAGTAATATCTCTGGGAAAAAACCTTGCTCATAAAAGTCAATTTTTATTTTTCTTTTTTGAGTTATATCTTTACAATCATCTATTAGAGAAGTAACTATATTCCTTATGTCAGTCATGGTTTTTTTGTATAAATATATTCCCTCTTCAAGGTGCGTTACATTTAATAAATCATTTACGAGCAAAATTAGTCGTTCGTTGTTATTGTAAGTGCTTTTAACGATGTCGCTTTGTTTTTTGTTTAGTTTCCCAAAATGTCCATTTTTTAGCATACTGATAGACCATTTAATTACCGACAAGGGGGTTCTTAATTGATGCGCTGCTAAAGATACAAATTCTGTCTTCATTTTTTCAATTGTTTTTTCTCTACTAATATCATGAAGAACAACTAGATATTCAATATCGTTTCTATTTAAATTTAAAGTTACTATAGAAAGCTCAATAACAAAATCTTTTGATATTTCAACCTCTTTCCTTAAAATTTTTGAAAAACCCCCATTTAAAACTCTTAAAATAGGTATAGATTTTGGAAAATATGCCATTGTTTGAAATGGCTTGTTTATTAGCTTGTCTGGGTTTAGCTCAAGGATTTTTATAGCTTCGGGATTAATTGAGGAAATTTCATATTTTTTATTTATTATTATAAGGCCATCTGTAAAATTATTAATAATTATTTTAGTTTTATCTCTTTCTAATTCTGCTATCAAAAGATGTGCTTCAGATTTTTTTAGTAAATTTGT
>CAINMG010000070.1 GCA_903850725.1 Candidatus Staskawiczbacteria bacterium | reverse complement strand
CTGGAAAAATTATCTTCACTTCCATTTTGTTCATAACCAATATTTACTCCAACGCTACTCATCCAAACTTCTCCTTCTTTTGGAAAATTATCTGGTAAACTATCTTCTCCATCAATTTTCTTTTTTAATTCATTCCAACGATTAAAATCTTTCATGAAAAGATTTTACCATTTTTGTATTTATTTTTCCAATTTCCGCCCCCGCCAAAATCCCAAAACTCTCCGCCCCGCATTCCTCCCGCACTCTCCTGCTGGGCGGAAACCCAATCCCAATTCCGCCCTATTTCAAAAAGAATAAGTCTCGGTTTTGCGAATCCTCCCTCCCGTAAAATTGTTTCGCAAAACCGAGTCCATTTTTTCTTGAACGGCTCATTTCCCAGTATTTGAGCCGTTTAGCGTTTCCCCGCACTTTCTCTTTGAGAAAGCTCTGTGCTACTGCACAGAGGTGCTTTAGCACGCGGGGGAACGCTATGATACTTTGTTTTGAAAATAGGTTCTGATTTGGTAGAATAAATGCACCTTAAACGAACTAAATGATTTTGAAGAAGACAAGGAGTGGGCGTTGCGAAGCAACGCCCACGCTGTTTCGCCCGTTTTCGCCAATGAATTCTGGGTTCGGAATCCAGCACCGCCTTCGGCGGTGCGCACTGTTTTTTCGCCAAGAAGCAGGTTCGAGCCAAAGATTTCTTTGGCTACGACCTTTTTTGCAAAAAGGTCGGTATCAAATGCAATTTTGTCCAATCCCTGTGCGACTTTTACCCAGTTTTGGAAAGGTTCGAGCCAAGCATTTTGCTTGTGTGAAAGAGATGTCATTTCTTCTTCGAGCGACTTCTTGGAAAATAATAATTTTGATTTTTCAGAACGATATATTTCTTTCTCAATATCTTGGTCAAGATAACCTGTAAGAAGTCGCTCCAGTTTGATTTTGATATTTTGTATTTTTTCCTCTTTCTCTTTTACACAAGCAGTCAAAGACTGGGCGGAGTTTTTGTGGTAATTTTCTGCCATTTTCAATAATTCTTCCGCCCAGTCTTTGGGTAAAGAAACTTTTTTGATTAGGGATGATAACTGATTATTTAATTCCTCTTGGTGAATACAAGGTTCGGGACATTTCACATTTTTGTTTTTCTTCGTGCAGTGATAGTAAATATATTCGTGAGTATTACCATTTTTCTGTTTCTTAACCTTGTATTCGCCAGTTATCATCATTCCGCATGAAGCACAGGGAATAAGACCGCAAAATGGTTGAGGGTCATTTTTAGGTTTTCGTTCAGGCTTACCTCGTTTTATTAACATTTCCTGTGCTTCATCAAAAAGTTTCTTTGAAATGATTGGCTCGTGCTTTCCTTCGTGGATTTCACCACCATATCTAAATAATCCAGTATAAAAAGGATTTGAAAGAATGGAAGTCGCACGGGATTTGTGGATTATCTTTCCGTTTTTTGAAATGATATTTTTCTTCGCCAAAAAATTTGCGATATCTTCAAGTCGTTGGTTTCCTTTAACATACAGTTCAAATGCTTGCTTAATAATTTTTGATTTCTTTTTATCAACCACTACGCTTTTTATTCTGGAATCATTTATATATCCCACTGGAGCAAGCGTTGGGTATTCTCCATTTCTCACTTTTTGGCGAAGTCCACGCTTTGTATTTTCGGAAAGAGAATCCACATAGTATTTGCTTTGTCCGAAAGCCATATTTAACATAAATTTTCCTTGCGGTGTGTTTTCACACCAAAATGTGGGAAATTTTAGGCTCGCAAGTTTCTCTGTGTCGAGGAGATAAATGATACGACCACCGTCCACCGAATTGCGGGCGAGACGATCGGGATTCCATGCGAGAATGTTTCCGCCGAATTTCTCAATCTCATCTAACATTTTATTAAACAACGGACGACCAATATATTTCGCAGATTGTTTTTCCACCACTTCGGCGGAAATAATAATATTTTCTCGCTTGGCATACTCCCGCAATTCGGTGAGTTGCGCTTCGATACTTAAAACTTGCTTGTCCTCGACATCTGTACTCTTGCGAGCATACAAAAAGAATTTTTCCATATATTTTTTCTTCAAGCAGAAATGGCTACTTCAGTGTTGAAACCTTAACGCTAATTAAGATTACTGAAATAGCCATTTCTGCTAATTAGCTAATAACTTGGTTTCAACATTTCTAGTATACCAAAAAATATTATATATCAAAATTCTTTTTGTATTTTCGGACAAAACAAATTCCAAAATTGCATTTGATGCGAACCTGCTTCTTGGCGAAAAAACAGTGCGCACCGCCGAAGGCGGTGCCGAATTCCGAACCCAGAATTCATTGGCGAAAATGGGCGAAACAGCGTGGGGGGTGG
>CAINMG010000069.1 GCA_903850725.1 Candidatus Staskawiczbacteria bacterium | reverse complement strand
TTAATATTTAAAAATATGAAAATAATGAACAAATCAGAGAAAAAGTTTATTAGATTAGAAAAAGCAAAAATTCGCAGAAAGTTTTGGGATGTAAAAAAGCAAGAAGAAATGATAGATATAATGTATAAAAGATTGTCTGGAGAAATTAAAGCAGAAGTTGTGGAGAAAAAAGCAAAGAAAGTAAAAGTTGTTCAAAAACAAAATCAAGGTAAATCAAAAGTAAAGGCAGATGCAGGTAAAATGAAAAACAAAAAGAAAGCTAAATAATTTTTATTTATGAAAATTAGTGATATTCAAAATTTGGCTATAAAAATGGCAATTTCTGCTGACTTAAGGGGCACAAAGGGCGTGCAAAGGTTTTTGGATATAAAGAAAAAAAGATTCGAAAGTTTGTCTGAAAAAGAAAAGCAAGAATTTGATTTAGAAGAATTACAAAACCCATATATGGATTCTTGCGTACATAATATTGCAGATGATAGAGAAATTAAAAAAGTTTTGGTTGGTATTGATATAGGTCCAGAAGAAATTTTAATTGCAAAGCAATTAGAAAATATTGATTTGGTATTTGGCCACCATCCAATTGGTAAGGGTTTAGCCAAGCTTGGGGATGTAATGGAAATGCAATGTGAAGTTTTAAATTCTTATGCAGGAGTTCCTATAAATATTGCTGAGGGTTTAATGCGTGAAAGAATCTCCGAAGTAGCTCGAGGAATTAATTCTTCAAATCATCAAAGAACAGTTGATTCAGCTAGATTGCTTAAAGTAAATTTGATGAACGCTCACACAACTTGTGATAACTTGGCTGCAAAATTCTTAAAAGATTTGATAGAACAAAAAAATCCAGAAACAGTCATGGAAATAATTGATATTCTAAAAGAAATTCCAGAATACAAAGAGGCTATGAAAATTGGAGTTGGGCCCAAGATTTTTGTTGGCAATCCCAACAACAGATGTGGTAAGGTTGTTTTGACTGAGATATCTGGAGGTACAAGTGGCTCTCCTAAAATCTATGAAAAAATGGCAAATGCCGGAGTAGGCACAATTATTGGTATGCATATGTCAGAAGAACACAGGAAAGAAGCTGAGCAAGCTCATGTGAATATTGTGATTGCAGGTCATATGTCTTCAGACTCTTTGGGGGTTAATTTGCTTATGGATGAGCTTGAAAAGCAGGGAGTTGAGATTATTTCTTGTTCGGGTTTTACAAGATTTTCTCGCGCTCAGAGATAAAATAAGTGTATAACCTGTGGATAAAATGCGAACAATGTGTATAATTTGCTAAATATGTCAAGAATTGACATTTAAAATCAATAGATTAAAATAAGTGCTTGAGGGAGTGAGAGATTAATTTCTCAAGGACATAATAATTCTTAGTGGAGGAGACACGGTGTACACAAAAATTCATTGTCCGAATTTTTACTTAAGTTTTTTGGTCAAGGACACTGAGAATTATCGCTCTCTCGTTAAAAGGTCATCGGAAGAATTTCTGGTGACTTTTTAGTTGTTTCTTGGTATGATTAAATATATTATTAATAATAATTTTTCGCTCGCCAAATCAAATTTTTTTTCGTCTCGACCTGTCCATAGGCGGTTTCCCTCGCCTCAAAAAAATTTATTTGGCTTGCTCAAATACTATGGTAAAGAAGATTACAAAAAAGAAATCTACAAAAAAAATAATAAAAAAGAAAGTTACAAAAAAAATAATAAAAAAAGTTGTTAAAATAAAACAGCCCAAACCAATTGGCTTGGTGACTCATTATTTTTCAAATATAAAAGTAGCTGTACTTAAGTTAAAGGAAAATTTAAAAGAAGGGCAAGAAATAAGAATTGCAGGTGGAGAGAAAACAGATTTTAAGCAAATTGTAAAATCTATGCAAATTGATCACAAGCCAGTAAAACTTGCTAAAAAAGGAAAATCAATTGGGCTTAAAGTAAAAGAACATGTCAGAGAGGGATATAAAGTGTTTAAGCCTTGACATATGGCTATAATTTTGTAATATTAAGTTAGTATCGTCATCGTTCGTCGGCACATTATGCCCTCAAACCGAACACTTTGCGTTAAAATACCTCGTAATCACAGGTGTTTTTTTGTTGAAATTTTCTAGAACAAACATTTTTAACTTTCTGCTTCTTGATAATACCTCTTTTGGAGTAAAAAAGCCAAGA
>CAINMG010000068.1 GCA_903850725.1 Candidatus Staskawiczbacteria bacterium | reverse complement strand
GCAGAAATTGTCACATTTTCAGTGTTTGAATTATTCCCGGAGAGCAGTAATTTTGATGTGGAACTATTTTGTGTTATTCCTGTTACATTTGTTCCGATGACTGCGGAGATTGTGGTAGTTCCGGTGCCGGTGCCGGAGTTGATGATTGTGCCGGTGTGGTTGATTAATGCTCCAGAAACAGTAATTCTGCCTGTAGTACCAGTATTGGAAAGTATAATATTCCCAGTCCCATTAATTCCTCCACTAATTGTAAAATTTTGAACTGAACTCGAGACAGTTAGATTGTTTAATAGTGTAATCGCACCGCTAAAACCGCTGACCACATTAGATGCTGAAACAATAGAAAGTATTCCACTACTTCCAGATGCAACAGTTATCGGATTATTATAAGTTAAATAATCCGCAGTTTCAATCCTAGCTGAATTCGATCCACTAGTATCTCCTAGCGTTATCACACCATTTCCACTACCACCAAAACAAGCATTGCTTGTTTGCCCCATCACCGTCCCCGCCTTGATCGTCAGTCCACCACTAAAGGTATTAACACCAGAAACCAAGAGTATAGACGACCCAGTTTTAGTAATCGCCGATCCTGCCCCGTCGCTGACAATTCCTTGTAACCATAGATACGTACCCGCAACATCCACCGTCACGTCCGCCCCCAGCACAATCGCCAGAGAGATAGTGTTAGTGCCCGTGGTCTGAGTGATACCTCCTGCTCCGAGGGTGATACGGTTGCCGGCGAGTGTGTAGCCGGTGCCTTGAATTGTGATGCTGTTGAATGTGGTGTCTGCTGGAAAGTCGTTGCTGTTGCTTTTGTTGCCTGTTGGGGTGAGTGGGAAGACGAGGTCGTCTCCGGCAATAGGCTTTAGTCCGCCCCAGTTAGCATCTACATTCCATAAGTTACTAGATGTACCTGTCCAAGTTTTGATTGTTGAGAAGTGCCAGCCTGTGTTGCCGGAAACATTGATATTGCCGTTTGATGTGTATGAGAGCCACGAAGCTCCGCCTGTGGCGATGGAGTCTTTGATGGACATATAGCTTACAGAGTTTGTGCCGGTGGTGTCAGACAAAGTAAATGCATTGCCTGCGGATGCTGATTGAATAACTGCCAAGTGGCCAGAAGTGGCGGTGGAGACGAGACTGCCGAGTGTAAATGTTTTTCCATTGGTAAATGTGGTAGTAGTGTCTCCTGCCAATGTCATTGTGCTATATGTGGTGCTTTGAGTTAAATTTAATGTTCCTGACAAGTTACTTATTGGACCTGTGTAAGTGTTAACTCCTGAAAGAGTGAGAGCTGAGGTGGCAGAGTTCTGCGTGATGCCGGTTACGTTTGGACCGATGACGGAACTGATCGTCATAGTTCCTGTGCCAGTGCCAGAGTTGGAGATCGTTCCGGTGTGGTTGATGGTTCCTGTACTGATATTGATTGCAGAGCCAAGATAAACAGTAGTTATATTCCCCGTACCGACGATGCCTCCCGTAATACTTAATGAACTGCCCGAAGACTGTAGGGTCACATCTCTAGCAATTGTTATTTGTCCTGTAATGCCCCCGCCGTACCCGGTAATAGTTAAAGCCCCAGTAGATCCTGATACTACATTGAGTGCATTGCTAATTGTTCCAAACAATATAAAACATTCTGCGTTTGCACTCCCACTTGTGTCTCCGAGTGTTATAGCTCCTAGACCGAATCCGCCACCTGTATAGTCAGTCAAGGATCGTCCGCTTTTGATCACCAATCCACCACTAAATGTGTTAGTCCTACCAAACCTCCATTCCCCGTTATAAGTCGTAATCGAATACTCAAGTCCACCGTCGCTGATGACTCCTGTCATGTTTACAGTTACATACCCCGCATTGCAAAAGAAAGGCACGTTCGCGCCAAGTATTATATTAAGCGATATAATTTGCGAAGATGCCCCATAATGCGTTGCGGTGATTCCACCCGCTCCGAGGGTGATGCGGTTTCCGGCGAGCGTGTAGCCTGTGCCTTGGATTGTGATACTGTTGAATGAGGTGTCAGCTGGGAAATCGTTGCTGTTACTTTTGTTGCCTGTTGGGGTAAGTGGGAAGATGAGATCATCGCCTGCGACTGGAAGCGTGTCCCAGTTGCCTGCGACATTCCACAAATTGCTAACTGCTCCCGACCATGTTCTAGTGGCGGCTTGGGATTGAGTTGGGAAAACAAAACAACCTACTAGAGTTATTATTGATACTATGAGAAATAATATTTTGTTGGCACTTATTGTTTTGAATATATTTTTATTTTGCATTTTAGTTTAAATTTTAATTATAGATTGCTTCGTCAGCTTCGACAAGCTCAGCTTCCTCGCAATGACGGTAAAATTAAATTTTTTAGCGATTTTTTTACTAAAGCTTGAGTCTTCACCATGCTGGTTATATTTTTTACTAAAAAAATTCAAGCTCACAATTTTCTGTGATAATTTTACAAAAACATTAATTAAATGGTGAAGACTTGACATAGGATTATGATATGATATGATTACTATGTGCTTGTGGGCGAAAGCCCCGTTCGGTTAAGGATAACCTAAACCGAAGCCAAGCACAACAAAGATGCTGTTTGAAAAATTAATGGCTTTTTTGTTGTTTAAATTTCCAAAAATTATTCATATTCAATTCCATCTGTATATATTTTTTGACCACCTTTCAATTTTGAATGAGGCATAACACTCCAAAAAATTACATTTCCATCACCAATTCTTCTCAAAATAACTCTGATTTTTATACTTGATTTACCAATAATTGCCTCAAAAGCCCAATACTCAACATTTTTTGTTTTTAGTAATCCATCTTTCCCTCTTTTACCGACACCTATAAATCCTTTCCTATATTCTTGAATAGTACCAGAATTTTTAATGACAATAAATGCTAACGGTAAAAGACTAAATTTTAAGAGCTGTTCTTTTTTGTTTCTTTCTTTTCTTGCAGAAAATTGTAAATGATGAAATCCATCAGAGTTTAAAGCAATTTGTTGTTTAAAATATGGATTATAAATATTTTTTTGTGCAAAATAAATAGCTCTAAATTTTTCTTTGCTTTGATTAAAATATTCAAAATTTATTTCTTCCATTTTTTTATTTTCTCCTTTTTTGTTTATATTTTTCATAGCTTTGATTATACATCAAAGCGTTTAGTTTCAAAACAGAATTTGCTGCTTAGGCCCTCTCCTGCGAAGGCGGGAGTAACTATTTGAGAAGCGCTACTAGCGCTTCTTTTATTTTAGAAAATTCCTCTTCTGTAATATCACCCAATTTGTACTGCAATCTTTTTGCATCAATCAAACGAATCTGTGTAAGAATAACAACGCTTTTATGCCCCATCCATTTTTTATAATCTTTGTTCATGTTTCACAAAATTTTATTCAAAGAGTTTAATAATTTATTATATCACATTCAAAAATCAAAACAATTGTATTGCCTGTGGATAAATTTCTTACTTTGTAAAATATTTATTTAATTTATTTTTAAATTTGTCCAAATCTTGAGTCTTAACTCTAAACCCTGAAGCCAGCACATGTCCACCAAAAGTTATTAAAAAATCTGAGCACGTTTTCATGGCAGATACAGAATCTGTACCTTCTGGATTCCTAACTGATCCACAACATACATCAGTCCCCTTCCTAAATATAAATGTTGGTTTGGCGTATTTATTACAAATTGTAGAAGCCACAGATCCAGCCAAAACTAATCGCCATGAAACATCCCCCTCAAAAATAACAGCTTCATCTGGTTTTTGAGAAATTCGTCTTTCTATTTCATCGCAAATTTCTTTAATTCTATGTTGCTTGGCTTGAGTTTTGTTTACCAATTCTTGAGCTAAATTATAACACTCTTTATCAGAAGAACTTGTCAGCAAAGAATATGATTCGTTTTCAAATCCCAAAGATTCAGCAGAATTTAATGCAGAAATAAATTTTAATATTCCACCAGCAAATACATTCCCATCACCTAAAATAGTTAACAAAGCCTTAAGCCCTGGACGAAAAGTATTTTTAAGCGACCTCAAACCTTCTTCAATAAAATATTTATTCTCATCAACTTGAGGCACCATATCAGCAATTGTAGCTAAAGCAGTAAGCTCTAAAAGACTTTTTCTTAAATTATCAGACATATTATCTCCCAAAATTTCCTCAGCAAGACGGAAAGTAACTCCCACATTTGCCAGTCCTTTAAATGGGTATGAATCATCTTTTTGTTTTGGATCAACAATAATTTTAGCATCTGGAACTTTGTCCAAAGGTTCATGATGATCCACAATCATTACATCAAGATTATATTTTTTGGCAACTTCAACTTCTTTGACATTTCCAATTCCCAAATCTAAGGTTATTAGAAGCGCTGGAGCTTTGGCTTTTAAAACTTCCAAGGCATTTAAGTTTAAACCATAACCATCTTTTTCTCTATCTGGAAAAAAAGCACAATCAACTCGCCCACCAATATTTTTGATTGCTTCTCCAAGAATTACAACTGAAGCAATTCCATCTAAATCTGAATCGCCATACAAAATAATTCGCTCGTTATTTAAAACAGCATTTTTTATTCTCTCTGAAGCTTTTTCTATATTATTTATTTTCATACTTTAAGTATAACAAATACTTGATTAAATTAAAAGCAAAATAATTATTTTTTCAAACTTTGAGAAATAACTTTAACTACTTTGGCATCAAAAATAGAAGGTATTATTTTATTTACATTTGGATGTTTGATAATACCAGCTAAATTTTTTGCAACTTTAATTTGCAGTTTATCAGTTATTTTTTTGACTTTATTATCCAAGGCTCCGCGAAACATGCCGGGAAAAACCAAGGCATTATTTACTTGATTGGCAAAATCTGACCTACCAGTGGCAACAATATATGCTCCAGCATTTCTGGCAATATCTGGCATTATTTCTGGCACAGGATTCGCTAATGCAAAAACAATTGGTTTATTATTCATTGTTTTAATATAATCTGGTTTTATAATATTTGGCGCTGACAATCCCACAACTGCATCAGCTCCAACTAAAGCATCAGCTAATGAACCTTCTTTGCAATTTTTATTTGAAATTTCTGATAATTCTTTTTGATGTGGCAATAAAACTCCCCTACACTTAGATAAAATCCCGTCTTTATCAACAACAATAATATTCCTTACTCCATAAGCATATAATAACTTTGTTACTGCAGTTCCAGCTGATCCTGCTCCGATTACCACAATTAAGCTTTTTTTCAAATCTTTTTTTGCAACTTTAAATGCATTTATTAAACCTGCCAAAACAACTATTGCAGTTGCGTGCTGATCATCATGCAATATAAAAATATCTAGCATACTTTGAAGCCTTTTTTCTATTTCAAAACACCTTGGTGCTGAAATATCTTCAAGATTGATTGCTCCAAATACAGGCGCTATATGTTTTATAGTTTTGATTATTTCTTCTACATCTTGAGTGTCTAGTACAATCGGAAAAGCATCAATATTTGCAAATTCCTTAAAAATCATTGCCTTGCCTTCCATTACAGGCAAAGCCCCTTCCACGCCAATATTTCCCAAACCCAAAACTGCAGATCCATCAGAAATTACAGCTACTGCATTCTTTTTTATTGTATATTCACTTACTTTATTTTTATTTGATGCCAAATATGAACTTACAGCCCCAACACCTGGAGTATAACAAAGCTTTAAATCATCTGGCGATTTTAAAGGAGCTTTTGAAAAAACTCCAATTTTTCCATTGAGTTTTTTATGATAATCTAATGCTTTTTTTGCTAAGGAATTATTTTTATTCAT
>CAINMG010000067.1 GCA_903850725.1 Candidatus Staskawiczbacteria bacterium | reverse complement strand
TTTTATGCTTTTTTCTAAAAGTTGTGTAGCTAATGTTTTATGATTTCGTAATGTTTTATGATTTTGCATAGTTTTTGTTAATCATACTATGCTAGACACACTTTTGTATAGGGTCCCCATCAATTGGCCATTTGCCTGCCAGGGGTTTCATAACCTTGACGGCAGTGTTTCCGAAGTAACATACGAGGAATACCTCGACCTCAAAAAGCAATTTGGCCCAGCCAAAGAGCGTATGAATACGCTCTTGGCAAAATACGAGAAAAAGTAGGGATCTTTTGCCAAGGATGGCGAATGATTCAGGCAGAAATGCAAAAGCCCGGTTTCCTTTCAGGAATTCCGGGCTTTTCTCTTGCAGTAAATCTTTCACTTGTCATTCCCAACTTGATTGGGAATCCAGGGTTCTTGCGTATTACTCTGGATTCCCGCTTTCGCGGGAATGACACTGTTTTCTACTTATAATACGCTCTATCTTTAAAGCGCAAATCTATATATTGCAAATTTTTGCGAATATTCTCTGGAATCTCTCCCTTAAGCAATAAATCCAATTTTGTAATTTGCATATTTAAATCAGAATCAATACTAAAATATACCTGCCAATTTTCTGATGTTCTTACATTTAATCTTAAAGGTGTAGTTATCAAAGCATCAATCACATCAATATCATAACTATTTTTTAACATTTCTTTTATTTTCAAAATATTTTCTACTATATTTTGACTAACAATTTCCATGCCAGCTACAGCCTCTTTAGTATCTTCTATTACAAAGAAACCTGTTGGCATAGTTTCCAAAAAATCAAAAGCAACACCTTTCCTATCTACAAAATAACAATCTTTGTTTGCTTGATTGCTACAAAAAACAGCAACCGCCTCTCTTTCTTTAACCTTTACCTCCAAAGTCTGAAACATTTTCTTATTCACTAAAATTTCATCGATTTTAGGAAATTTGTTTAAAACTTGTTGCTGGATATAACTAGAATTTGTCAAAAAAATACTTCTTGAAATAATTTGCCAACTTCCCAAAGAAAACAATTTTTTATTAATATTATCATTTGATATATTCAAAATATCCTCTGATCTTATATCTTTATTACCAGAAATATTAATATTGTTTATGCTCAAAAATTTAGAAAATAATAAGATATATAAAATTATAAAAGCTATTATTGCCACTAAAATTGCTAACCAAAACCACTTGTTTTTTAAAACAGACTTTTTAGGCTTTAACTTCTTTATTTTTGATTTTACGTGATGTTTGCGATATGACAAGTGCCGAAAAAGCGAGCCAAATAAATTTTTCGAGTACGCTCTTGCCCCGCAGAGAGGCCGTGGCGCGCAGAAAAATTTAATTTGGCGAGCTTTATAAACCTCTTTTAATTTTTCTCAGTCTTTCAAAAATGTATGTTATCCAATATTTACCTGTAATTGGCCAATCATTATTATTAATAAACTCTTTCTTATATCCTCCAAAACCCATTTTAAATAAAGTAGGACCAGCCCATGGATGTTTTGGTTGTTTTTCAGGATCAACAAATCCATAAAAATCAAATGCCGCACAATTTCTATTTCTTGCTTCTCTTATTGCTTCCCAAATCAAAAGATAAATAACTGGAATTTTTGAATATTCACCCATTAAAGCTGAATGATGATAATAAGCTTTATTAGAATTAAAAATTATCATTGCAGACCCTACAATCTCGCCCTTATATTTTGCTACAAACATTAAAACTTCATTATCATCTTTAAAAGCTAAAAATTCATTTTTTAAAAAGTTTAAAGAAAAGGGTATAAATTTCTGACGCACAGAAACCTTATTATGTAACTCACTAAATTTTTCAACATCTTCCAGACTATTTGATTTTAATATTTCAATATCTGTATTTTTTTGAGCTTGCTTTATCAAATATCTTGTGGTTTTGCGCATATTTTTAAGCAAATCTTCTTCTTTTGGCCTTATATCTAACTCCCAAGTTGCATCCAAATGAATCAAAATTGGAGATTTAATAAATTTTAATTTATCAAAAATATCTTTATTCTCTTTAATTCTCTCCCAAATTGGAGCCATTCTTACAAAACTAGCATTTTCTTGTTTTGCTATTTCTGTTAATCTATCAAGCAACAAATTTAAAATTTGATTTTTGTCATTTGTATTTTGTAATTTAGAATTTTCAATAACAGGCCCATGAGGAACCAACAAAAATGTTCCTCGTCTGGCAGTATTTTTTACAACTAAAGAAACTGAGATCAACTCATTCTTTTCATAAATTCCAAATCTCCAGATTTTATTATTCATTAACTTCTGAAATTCTCCCCAATTCCATGAATCCAAAAAAGTCTTCTCTTTGCATTGCAAAAGAAAATCTTCCCAAATATTTTTTTGTGTTATTTCATTAATTTCCATTTGATTCATATTTTTTTAAAAATTCTATTATTCTTTCTGCATCTTTTTCTGTTATATTGATATGAGTTGGTAAATTTAAAGTTGTTTCTGCTAAAATCTCAGCGTTAAGACAACTTTCTTCTTTATAATGCATCTTTTTTAAATTTGTATCAAATGGAGCAATTGGAGTTGTATACCAATCCCCCAGTAAAATATTTTCTTTATGCCATGCATCATAAATAATCTTATGAGCATTTGGATGTCTTACAGTAAATCTTAAGTAACTTGGTTTATATCCTTGCGGAGTTTCTGGCAAAACAAACTTCGTGTTTTTTAATTTTTCCAAATAGTAGTCAAACAATTTTTTCCTATGATTATAAAATTTATCTAGCTTTGAAAATTGATTCAGTGCCAAAATAGCTAAAGCATTTGGCAAAGCTTTTGGAAAATAATCAGGCATTTCACCTTGCTTTTCTTTCCAGTGAACTGCTTTGGACAAAATATGAGTTATTTGAGAAAAAATTAAAAAAATTTTCCCTAAATTAAAGAAATTATAAACTGGCAAAATTATAAAATAAAGCAAAATTGGATGTAATAGTTGTTGCATAATCCAAAATAGGTTTGGTTGACCAAACTTGTCCTGAAGTTGCAAAAGTTTTTTTGCAAGTGAAGAGTCATTAGTTACTGCCAAGCCACCATAAACACAAGAAATAACTTTATCTCTGGAAAAACTAAAGAATCCAGCCTTGCCAAAAGTTCCAGTTAATTTACCATTATAGCTGGCCCCCAAACTATGAGCACAGTCTTCAATTAAAATTAAATTATTATTTTCTGCAATTTCCACAATTTCTTTCATATTAGCTGGCAAGCCAAAAGTATGTTGAATAATTAAAACTCTTGAATTTTTGTTTATTATAATTTTCTTTTTTAAATCATCAATATCCATATTAAAATTTTCTTGATTGCAATCAACATAAATAGGATTTAAAGCAAGCCACAAGGCTGGATTTATTGAAGCATTACAAGTAAAAGCTTGAAGCAAAACATTATCACCAGATTTTAACCCTTCGCCTTCCCCTCGACTCTGCTCGGGGCTAGCGCTTAGGGCTTTCAGAATTGCATATAGAGAACTTCTTCCAGAATTAAAAGAAACTGCATACTTTACCCCTAAATAATTTGCAAATTCATTTTCTAATATTTTTATTTCTTTTCCTTGTTTCCATTTCCATGGTCTTATAAGCAAATTTAAAGCAAGCAAAACATCATCCTTTTCTACATTAGGACTTAGTGATATTGATATTGGTTTAAATTTATTTTTCATTAGACCTGTTACTTAGTAATTTTATTAATTTATCTGGAACGCGGCCTTCTAACAAAACTGAGTCACCATCTTTACAGAATGTGGTAATTTTGTGAAAAATTTCTTCTGAATTTTCCAAAAATAAAATATTTTTTGCTTCCATGCCATTTTCGATAGCTCCCTTTTTTATTTCTTCAAATTTATCTTTTGTAGTAATAATTGCTAAATCGCAAACTTGTGCAATTTTTTTACCAATCATTTTATGCATTTCTTTTGATTTTTCTCCAAGCTCAATCAAACAAGGCATCACAACAACTTTCTTAGCTTCAAACAAATTTAAACAATCTAAATCTGCAATAGCCCCATCTGGGTTTGACGAATAAGATGAATCAATAATATTTATTCCATGTGTGCCTTTTTTTGCTACAATACCAGCTTGCTCTGGTCTAATATTTTTTACAGCATTTGTAATTTCTTCCAAACTCATACCAACTTCTTTAGCCACCAAAATTGCTCCAAGTAAATTTTGCAAATTGTGTCTTCCTAAAATATTTGCATCAAAATGCATGATATTTTTATCTTTTGACATAGCCACAAAATTTAATTTATCTTTTGTAACTCCAATATCTTTTGCAAAAATATCTGACTCAATTTTACTACCTTCTTCTGTATAGATTTTTTTATTTGTGCTTAAACTTTTATATAAATCCAGACAATATTTATTCTCTCCATTTAACACCAAAAATCCGTCTTGAGGAATGGCCTCTGCCAATTCTCTACCGCCCTCAGCAGATAATAAATTTTCTAAACTTCCAAACAATGATAAGTGCTGAACAGTCACTCCAGTCACCATGCCAATGCGTGGCTTTACAATATCAGCCAATAATTTTATTCCGCCTTTTTTATAGGCCCCCATTTCCACAATAAAAATCTTATGCTCTGACGTTAAATCTTTTAAAATAGTTTGAGCAATTCCCATTTCAGAATTTTTGTGTTCTTGTGTTGCTAAAACATTATATTTACTAGACAATATTGTATTTAGAAATTCCTTGGTTGTGGTTTTGCCATAAGAACCCGTAATACCAATCACAAGCAAATCTTTTCTCTGAGATATAATTTTTTTAGCTTCTTTTAAAATTTTATTTCTTACTAAAACCACAATTGGCTGGAAAGACAAAGCCACCAAAGAAATAATTATTGGTGTCAAAATATCCAAAACCAACAAATCTATTGCATGCTGAGTTGTAAATAAAAATAAAGCAAAAAACGCAAATGAAAATAAAATCAAAAATAAAGTTTTTTTAGTAAACTTTGGTTTTTTAAAATTTCTATTTATCATTTGCCTTAAAAATAAAACTACTTCAGTAAGATAAACAGCAATTATAATATAAAATATCAGCTGGATATAAACAATTGATGGTGATAGAATTAATATCAAAAATATAACAAATAATACAATTTTTAAAATTCTTAGCTTATTAAAAATCAACTCCTTACCTTTTGCAGTTCTAAAATGGTCAATAAACCTTGGTATATGATAATCTTTTAACTGCCACAAATTTATCCAAAACAAAATCTGCTTTACAGAAACTATAACCCAAAAAAATATTAGTATTTTAACAAATATATCCATTTAATTTTTATTAATAAACTTCATGATAGATTCAGCTAACTTTTCTGGACATTCATTATAAGGCATATGTCCCACTCCTTTAAAAACTTCTAACTCTGAATTTATTATTTTTTCCTTCATTAAATTAGCATCTCTCAAAGGGGTAATTCTATCTTTATCTCCCCAAATTATTTTTGTAGGCTCCAAAATATCAGATAATACCATTTTTAAATCCTCTGCTAAAATATTTTTTATAGTATCATTTAAGGTTCCCTTTGCATTTAAATAATCTGTCTTTCTTATTATATAGCGGTAAAAAAATACTCTAAGAAAATTATAGGCATTTTTTGACATTGGCCTGTCTCCCAAGTTAAAAGCCCTCATCAACTTGGCAGCTAAACCCATTATTTCACCATGGATTGTTTGGTTTCTTTTTACACCAGCTGCAGAAACTAAAATAACCCCCTTTAATTTTAAAATCTTTTTAGAAGCAATTTTGATTGTCATTCTGCCTCCAAATGAATGACCAAGCAAATAGAAACCATCTTCAATATCAGGATATTCTAATTTTTGTTGCATAACAAAATCAGAAAACCAATCAATGTAATTATCCAAATTCCATACCTCCTTTAATTCATTTCCACTTTTAAAACCAGGAATATTTGGACACAAGACCCTAATACCATGTTCTTCAATTATTTCTTTAACTTTTTCCCACCTTTTAGCTGAACTCTGCCAGCCATGTAAAATAATAAGTGTTTTCATTTAATGAAAAGAAGCGAGGCAATAAATTTTTCGAGCACGCGGGTGCCCCGTAGAGAGGCCGTGGCGCGCAGAAAAATTTGATTGCCGAGCGTAATTATTTCTGCTTTATAACTTTAAAACCTGTGTATTTTTGCAAAACTTTTGGCACTTTTACTGATCCGTCTTTTTGTTGAAATTGCTCTAAAATTGCAGGAATTAATCTACTTGTAGCCAGACCCGAAGCATTTAAAGTGTGAACAAATTCATTTTTATCAGTTTCTGGATTTCTAAATTTTATATTTCCTCGTCTTGCTTGATAATCTAAAGCATTTGAAGCTGAACTTACTTCTTTATATATTCCCATACTTTCAATCCAAACTTCAATATCAATTGTTTTTGCCATTGCAGCTGAGGCATCTTCTGCGGCTAATTTTACAGATTGAAAATGCAAACCTAATCCATCTACTAATTTTTCTGCATTTTTTACCAACTCATCAAAAGCTTTCCACGAATCTTCTGGCTTTGTAAACTGGAACATTTCAATTTTATTAAACTGGTGACCTCGAACCATTCCCCTTTCTTCTTTTCTATAACTTCCCGCCTCTCTTCTAAAGCATGCAGAATAAGAAAAATATTTCAAAGGTAAATCTTTTCCAGCAAGTACTTCGTCTCTATGGTAATTCCCCACCATCATCTCAGAAGTGGCATTTAAACATAAACCATCTTGATTCCAGTATAAATCATCTTTAAATTTTGGTAGGTGCCCTGAAGTATAGGCAGATTTTTCAGTTAGCAAATAAGGAGCTAATAAAAATGTATATTTATTTTTTCTATGAAATGCAATAAAATAATTAAGCAAAGCCCATTCTAAGATAGCTCCATCTCCCTTGTATATCCAAAATCCAGATCCAGACATTTTAGCTCCTCTTTCATAATCAATTAAATTTAAACTTGTAGCTAATTCTACATGATCTTTGGGGACAAAGGTGAATTTAGGTTTTTTGCCAAATTGCCTTATAACCTTATTGCTTTCTTTTCCACCAGCTATCACATCATCTGCAGGAGTATTTGGCAATTCAGATAATTTTGTTTTTAACTCTTCCTCAACATTGGCAACGTCAGTATCTAATTTTTTTATTCTTTCACCAATTTCTTTCATTTGAGCTATTACTTCGGGAGTTGGTTTAGTTTTAGAGTTTTTGTTTCGCTCAGCTTTTAATTTTTCCACTTCAGTTAATAATTGCTTTCTTTTGTCATCTAAAACCAAAACGCCATCCAAATCCAAATCTTCTGGCTTTAACCTCTTTAAAAGCGCATTTTTAACCTCTTCTTTATTGTTACGAATTCTATTTATATCAAGCATATTTTTAGCTGTCATTCCCGTGCAAACGGGAATCCAGATTTAATTCATTCATTAATAATACCAAAGTTTTCAAAGTCCGTCCACCATTGACAAAAACGGCCTAGGCCGTTTTTTTATTTAATAAACTAGATTTATATTTTTGAATTAATTTATAGTTATTTTATTTTTGATAATCCAACTTGCACTAAATTATTTATTTTTACTTCATCAGACAACAAATAAACAAATTCTAATTCGTCATTACCTTTTTGGATTAATAAAATTCTCCCCTCGACTCCGTTAGTCGCAGTTAATTTCATCCTGACCGAACGATCACCATATTCATTATTTTTTAAAACAGTTGGTTTGAAAAGCTGATAAATAATTAAATCATTGTCAAAAACAGAGGATGCAAAAGATCCTTGATAATGCAAAATTTGAACTGTGTAAGACTTTGCTTCCTGTCTATATAAAGTTGCGGTTTCACTATTAGAAGCAGAAACAAATTGCGTTGATGTGCTATTAACAAATTTCGAGCTGTCATACCCCACTGTCTGAAAATCTGAATCAGTAAACATATATTGAGTCTTTGCGGATGCATCATAACACAGATTACTTTTAACATCACAAGTTAAACCAGATAAACATCCGCAAGTTATGCAATCACTGATAAATGTTGGTTTTCCAGTAATACCGTCTGTGGCGCACATTTTTGGTTTGGAGACAGAGCACTTTCCCCAAACTGTGCCATCGGAGCATTTTATATTATTTTCAGAATCCGGTATTGTTTTGTGACTACAAACATATTTATTTTTATGGACATCTTGAATGCAAGCATCATATGTGCCTAGATTTTTGTCATCGCACTCACTAGATTGTCCGTTTGATAAAATATTACATTCGTTATTTTTACTACTACATTTACCATTTTCACAACTATTGGTTCCCCCAACAAAACCACAGGCATAATCTCCACAGCGACAAGCTTTGGTTAAAATACCACTTGTACACGCATTGTTATATCCACTTGGTGGTTGCCACGAAGATCCGTAAGGATACCATTCTGAATAATTTTGAACTGGATTGAGCAAACAAATCCAAATTTTTCTATAATCATCCCATGTTCTATTATGTTCCAGTGCATCTGACCTTTTTATAGGATATTTATTGTCTGTACAAAAACATGAATCACACGAAGAGCTACATCCTTCAAAAGCAGTTTGCCCAACCTTTGCAACACAATTTTCTTTCTTACCAATACAACAAACATCATTAAACCCTTTTGTCATTGTTTCAACGGAACTCACCCTATCCCCTTTACATTCGTTAAAGGTACTAAAGAATCCTCCTGACTTAGCACATGTTTTTGTTGTATCATAGCAAGCCCCCAAACAACAATCTTTATCATCAATAATTTTAGATCCAGATGGACATTGACCGTTACCACAAAAAACTCCACCAGCTTTAGCACAGTTATCGATTTTATTTGCAATATTATTTTCTATTTTTGAATTATCTAAATTTTGAGAATTTTCCTGATTTAAGTTTTCGATATTTTTTAATTTTGTATCCTGTTTATTTTCTTGCGTTTTCTTTTCTAGCTGAATTTGGACAACCTGAAATTTTTGAAAAACACTGGTGATTTTTTGCCAAATATCCCAGGAAAATGGGTTGTACCAAGAAGCCGATGCAAAACTTGGTAAAACT
>CAINMG010000066.1 GCA_903850725.1 Candidatus Staskawiczbacteria bacterium | reverse complement strand
TTTAATAAAAAATAATAGAAATCTATTGTGAAATTTAACTACTAATATCCTTAAATACCCAAGTTTGTAAGAGTATATAATGTGTGTTAAAATAATAAATGTAAAATAAAAAAAAATGGTTGAAAATGTAAACTCTAAAAAATTAAAATCGCCCAGTCAGTTAGAAAGACACCTTAAGGGTTTGGCTAATCATTATAGAATTGAAATTTTGCTTTTAATAGATAAAAGCGAAAGCATTACTCTTGAAAAAATTATTGAAATACTTGAGGCAAATGAAAAAACAATAGGTGAGCATGTAAGACGACTTTTTGTTGCAGGATTAATTAATAAAAAACATCGAGGAAGATATGTTGAACACACCCTTTCGCCATACGGTAAAATCTTTGTTGATTTTTTAAAGGCATTCAGAGAAGTAACATAATTTGGTAAATAACACGCTTAAATACTCAAGTTTGTAAGGGTATTATAGTCTATAATAATTTATATTTTTCAAATATCATATTCATTTTTTGTTTAAATTATGGGGATTTTATCTAGTCATTTGAGAAAATTAGATTGGAACTTAATAATTTCAGTTGTGCTGATAGTTGTTTTTGGTTTGCTGGCAATTTATAGCACTTGCGTGGCTCGTGAAGATTTTTCAAATATAACAAAACAAATTATTTTTTTTGGTGTGGGATTTTCTTTGATGCTTTTGATAAGTTTTTTGGATTATAGAATTTTTAGAAATAATTCATATTTAATTTTATCTTTTTATTTCTTGTGTTTACTACTTTTGGCTGGTTTGCATTTTTTTGCACCAGATATAAGGGGGACTAGAGGCTGGTATAAAATTGGTGGCTTGTCACTTGATCCGATTGAGCCCACTAAGATTATTTTATTAATTTTGTTAGCAAAATATTTTTCAATGCGCCATGTAGAGATGTATAAATTTAGGCATATAATATTTTCTGGGCTTTATGTTTTGTTGCCAGCTTTATTAATTTTTATAAAACCAGATTTGGGAGGAGTTATGGTTTTGGTTTTGATGTGGGCAGGAATTTTATCGGTCTCTGGAATTAAATTAAAACACTTTTTGATTTTATTATTTATTTTTGCTTTGACTTCTGGTATGGCTTGGCAATTTATGCTCAAGGATTACCAAAAAGATAGGATTATATCATTTGTGTTCCCCTATGATCCTTTGGGAGGTTCTTGGAGCCAAAATCAAACAAAAATTGCAATTGGATCGGGCATGATTTTGGGGCAGGGAATTGGTAATGGGTCTCAGGTGCAGTATGGGTTTTTACCAGAACCACATACGGATTTTATATTTTCCGTAATAGCGGAAGAATGGGGGATAATCGGGATAGTTGTTTTATTCTTGCTATATTTAAATGTTGTGTGGAGAATTTTAAAAATTTCAATAGAATCTCAATCAAATTTTGCTAGACTTTTTTGTGTTGGCTTTGTGTTGATTCTTGTCATACAGTTTGTAGTTAATATAGGAATGAATATTGGAGTTTTCCCAGTTGTTGGTATTTATTTGCCATTTATAAGTTATGGAGGGTCTGGCCTGATGGCTAATTTTGTAAGTTTGGGTATTATTTTAAGTATTAAATCTCGGAGATAATTTTATGAAAAATAAATTTTATGCATATTTGGTAAATGGCAAAAGTGGAGTAACTGATAATTGGCCGGAATGCCAAAAGTTAGTTTCTGGTAAATTGGGTGCAAAATTTAAAGGTTTTGCTAGTAAAGAAGAAGCAGAGTTATGGCTTTCTTTGGGGGCAAAATATGAGATAAAGCACATGGCAGTAAAAGATGGGATATATTTTGATGCAGGAACTGGAGCTGGCAATGGGGTGGAAATATCTGTGACAGATAAAAATGCCAAAAGCTTGCTTGATAAAGTTTTGGCAAAAGAAAAAATAAACAATCGAGGATTTTATCTTTTATCTAAAGGAGTTACCAATAATTTTGGAGAGCTGTTGGCTTGTAAGTATGCTTTGGAAATTGCTTTAAAATGCCCTTCGACAGGCTCAGGACAAGTTAAAAATATTTTTGGAGATAGTAAGCTGGTAATTGATTTTTGGTCAAAAGGATATATCAAAAAGGATAATATGCCACAAGAAACAGTGGATCTTTCAAGTGAAGTAAAAAAATTAAGATATCAATTTGAAGCTGGTGGTGGAGTAATAGAGCTAATTTCTGGTGCTTCAAACCCAGCTGATTTGGGTTTTCATAGATAATTAGCTATAATACTAATATGAAAAAATTTGATGTTTCATTTTCTATAGTTTGTGGAATTTTGGTAGCTGAACTTGTAAATAATTTTTATGGATTTAATCTTGGGATTTTTGGTTGGATTTTATTTTTGATTTTGCCAGTTATTTCGCTATTTTGCTTATGGCTTATGGAAATTATTGGCCAAAAATATTTATTTATTTTTCAGGCAGGCAAACATGTGTTAGTTGGAGTATTTGCCACAATTGTTGATTTGAAATCATTTTTGTTTTTAGCTTGGTTTTTCCCTGGGCTATATCAATTGAGTTCTATTATAATCAAAACTTTATCATTTATTTTGGCAATTATCATAAAATATGTTGGGAATAAATTTTGGACATTTCAAAAAACCGAGGAGGGTATATCAAGAAAAGAATTTACAAAGTTTTTAATAACTAATTCAATTGGTTTAGTAATTGATGTTTTGACTTTTTATATTTTAACAAAAGTTTTGGGTCAACAGTTTGGAATATCGTTTTTACTTTGGGAAAAGTTGAGTATTTTAATCTCTGCTATTTTAGCAGGAGTTTGGAATTTCTGTGGAGATAAATTTTTTGTATTTAAAAAATAGTTTTGTCAATGCTTGTTTGAAGCTTTTATATTTGATAAACTTAAGAATAAAATAAATGAATAATTTAGCTTTATATAGAAAATATAGACCTCAAAGTTTTGCAGAAATTATTGGCCAAGACCATATTGTGCAGACTTTAACTAATTCTATTTTAAGAAAGAATATTTCCCATGCTTATTTGTTTTCTGGACCAAGGGGAAGCGGAAAAACTTCTATTGCTAGACTTTTTGCAAAAGCTGTAAACTGCACTGAGCAATCATCTTTTGAACCATGTAATAATTGTGATTCTTGTTTAGAAATTTCAGCTGGAAAATCTATTGATTTGCTTGAGATTGATGCAGCTAGTCATACTGGTGTTGATGATGTAAGGGAATTAATTGATGGTATAAAATTTGCTCCAGTAAAATCAAAATACAAAATATTTATTATTGATGAATGTCACCAACTTTCCAAGTCAGCTGTGAATGCTTTGCTTAAAACCCTTGAAGAGCCTCCAGCTCATTCGATCTTTTTACTTGCTACCACAGAATCTCAAAAAATGCTTCCTACAATTATTTCAAGGTGTCAAAGGTTTGATTTTAAACGATTGCAAGTCTCTGAAATTATTAAAAAATTGGAATTTATAGGAAAAAAAGAGAATGTAAAGTTTGAGGATTCAGTATTGCCACTAATAGCTTTAAATTCACGCGGGTCATTTCGTGATGCTGAAACTTTGCTAGACCAATGTATTAGTTTTTGTGGAAAAGATAATTTAGTAAAAACAGAAGAAGTTAAAGAATTATTAGGAATTGTTGAGGTGGCTCAAATTTCACAATTTGTTGATTTTCTTTTGCAAAAAAGCGCAAAAGATGCAATTACTTTTTTAAATTTAATGGTGGATTCTGGAGTTGATTTGCAGGAATTTACTAAGACTTTAATTTTTTATTTAAGACAAGCAATGCTTTTGAAAATTAATCCAAATTTTTTGAATTTACAGAATTCTGGACTTTCAGAAAAAGAAGTTGAAAAAATAAACTCTCAAATTTCAGGTATTAGCGAAAAAGATATCCAAAATATGCTGGAAATATTTATTGATGCGGAAAACAAAATGAAATATAATTCTATTGTTCAGTTACCGCTGGAGCTTGCTACTATTGACATTACGACAGAAAAGAGGTAATATAAAAATGTATTTAAGATGTTCGTTTCCGTCTCTTTTGCGAAGGAGCTCGCCATGAAGTTCTTTGTATCTTGCGGGAAATTTTTGTGGCTCGTTTCTCTTTCGTCGAAAAAGTCGAAGGAGTCAAGCGGGCGCTGGAGGTGGGAGTGCCTCTGCGGGAAATCGAGACATATCTCGATTGGCGTGCGGCTTGTGTCCGCGTTTAGCCGATATCGAGATTGTCGCGTGTCTGAAAAATGGAGGCTATATCAATGCCTCCTTTTGTTTTGCAAAAAAATTCGTAGAAAATTAAGTTTTAAAACGCAACTCTTTTTTATTTTGTAAATGTTGCAATGAAAATTTAGTGGTGGTAAAATAATTTATAATTTAAAAATTATGCAAAAGAAAATTTTAATTTTACATATCCCGGTAATACATAAAGGTTATTTAGATTTTTTGAATGGTATTAAAAATAAAGTTTTTGAGGTTTTTGTTATAGACGAAAAATTATTTGCGGAATTATCTGAATTTAAACCTGATATCGCTTCAATAGATGCTAAAAAAATAGTTGATTTGTTAAAAAAGTTTGGATTTAAAAATATTTCTGTTTTGTCAAGAGTCTTGGTAAAAAAACTAAAAAACGAAAAAATTGTTTTGGTGCAGGATGAGGTTTCAAGAAATTTGGCTGAAAAATATTTTAGGGAAAATGATATTGAATGGAAATCTGTATTTTTACGATGGGATAAAAGCAAGGTTTTAGCACAGCCAAATTTGGATGATATCTCGGTCTCGCATGATGAGTTTAATGTAAAAATGATGCAGGAAGCCATAAAAGAATCAAGAAAGAGTGGGGATTGGTGGAGGCAAATTGGGGCGGTGCTTGTAAAAAATAAAGAAATAATTTTACGAGCAAATAATAAGGATTTGCCCTCGGATCACACGCCATATCAGGTTGGTGAGGCAAGGGATTTTTTTAAGGCAGGACAAAATCATGAAATTGCAAATACAATACATGCAGAGCAATATATAATTGCTAAAGCCGCTAAAGAAGGGATTAGTGTGAAAGATTTGGCTATTTATGTGACTACTTTTCCTTGTCCGGTTTGCGCTAAAATGATTGCATGTTCTGGGATCAAACAAGTTTTTTTTGCAGAAGGTGGATCAAATTTTGATGCTAAAAAAGTTTTGGAATCTGCTGGTGTAAAACTCGCCAATGTACCAATAAAATAGTTTGTAAAACAGCAAATATTGACTTTATTGCTGTTTTTTTGTATATTTTGTTATTAGTTCTTCGGGGTCGTTTTTTCAACACGAAGGAGTTAGCTATGGCCGACAAAATTATTTGTCGAGAGAATGTTCAGCGGTATTACGGCGATAGTCGTCTTACCATGGTTCGGTATGCTGAGATTGAGGCGAGTGGTAAGTGTCCTTTTTGTGATCCGAACATCGAAAATGAACGCGTCAAAGATATGGACCATTGGATTGCAGTCAAGAATAAGCCTCCCTATGAGAATACGTTACTTCACTTGCTGATTTTGCCACGACGACATATCGAAGACCCACTTCAAATGGATTTGGCAGAGGAGGCTGGCTTTTGGGACATGATCCATTTTTTGCGTGGCCGATATCCGGAAACGAATGGGTGTGGGCTATGTTTGCGGGTGGGTGAAATCGGTGGTATAACGATAAGGCATTTGCACTGGCATCTGATTGTACCAGAGGTCGGGCCGGATGGACGTATCCCTGTCGTGTTTGGGATTGGGTAGTGCCCGCGACGCGGGCATGTGAATATCGTACATAACAAAGCCAGGCATGCTACGGCGTGCACTGGCTTCTTTTTTTTATTGTTTTGGTATATAATAACCTTGCATATAAATATTTAATAAAATAAAAATATGAAACAATATTTGGAAATGTTAAAATATGTTTTGGAGAGTGGGGAAGAAAAAGGGGATCCACAAGGAGTGGGCAATATTGCCACCTTGGGTTATCAAATGCGATTTAAAATGGATGATGGTTTTCCGCTGGTTACTACAAAAAGAATGCCTTTAAAATCTATAATCTATGAATTGCTTTGGTTTTTAAAAGGCGACACCAATGTAAAATATTTACAAGATCATAAAGTTACAATTTGGGATGAGTGGGCTACTCCAGAGGCTTGCGCAAAATATGGCCTGCCTGCAGGAGAGTTGGGCCCTATTTATGGAGAAAAATGGCGTCATTGGAAAAAAAGAGATGGTGGTGAAATTGATCAAATAGCAAATGTTATTGAAGAAATAAAAACAAATCCAAATTCGCGTAGATTAGTAGTAACTTCTTGGGATCCTGAAGACGTAGACAAAGTTTTTGTAGCCCCGTGTCACTGTTTTTATAAATTTTTTGTTTCCAATGGTAAATTATCTTTGCATCTATTCCAAAGGAGTTGTGATACATTTTTGGGAGTGCCATTTAATATCGCTTCGTACTCTTTGCTTTTAATGATGGTAGCTCAAGTTACAGGTCTTAAAGCTCATGAGTTTGTTCACACTTTATCTGATGCTCATATTTATCTAAACCACATAGATCAAGTAAAAGTTCAATTAGCTAGAGAGCCAAAGACTTTGCCCATAATGAAATTAAATCCAGAAATAAAAAATATTTTTGACTTTGATTTTAAAGATTTTACTTTAGAAAATTACGAATGCCACCCATCGCTTAAAGGGGAAATAGCTATATAGTAAAAAGCCCCGAAAGGGGCTTTTGAATTTATCCTATTGGGAAATTTACCGATTCTGCTCGTTTTGTTTTTTTATTTATGTTTGGACAAATAATGTGAAGGTGAATGTGGCTTACTGAAGCTCCTGTGTAGTCAGTGTCACCAAAACGCATTGCTATGCCTCCACCTTTTATTTTCCATTTTTCAATAGCCCAGTTTACTAAGTATTTTATTGATTCAAAATCTTTTAAAGATAATTCTGAAAAATTTTCTTTATGTTCATCTCCTAAAATTATAAGATGGTTTTTAGTATTCTTATATGGCCAGCTATTATTAGTTAAGAACCATTTCCCTTTTCTTTGATAAATTGGTTTTTTGTGATATTTAAAATTTTCTTTACAAAAAGGGCATTTGCCAGTTTCGGCAATTTCCTTTATGACTTTTTCATATTCTCCCTTTCTGGCATTATTTATATTTACAAACTTAGTTTTCATTTAAGCTTTTTTATGGTTTAAATTGCTAATAATTGATTCTAAGTGTTTTTTCATTGTTTTTTCTATAATATCTGTAGTTGAGGTTTGTTCTGCTTGGCGGGGAAGCACAATTAAATCACTAGAAAAAGTCTTAATTGCTTTTAATTGCTCTTCTGGGTAACTATCTTGAGTGGCCACAAAAACATCAGGGCTTATTGCTTTTATCAGTTCATATTGCCATTTGCCTTTTTCATCAATATCATCGATTAGTGTTACATAATTTACGCAATCTTGATATTTTAGCATTTCCATTCTTTCAATTTCTGGAATAACTGGTCTTAGTTCGTTTTTATAAAGTTTAATTCCTCTGTCTGAGTCAACTCCGACAACAAGTATATCTCCTTGTTCTTTCGCTTTTATCAAATATCTTAAATGTCCGATGTGAAGCATATCCCAAGAACCAACTGTGCATACAATTTTATGACCCAAAGTTTTATGTGCCTCAACAATATTTTTTAACTCGTTGTAGTCTAAAACGATTGATTTTTTTTGTTTATTCATATTTTTAAATTGGCAGGCTTTATTTTTTATTGCCAATATATTATAATAGCAAAATAAAAAGAAAAAACAATAATTGACAAATTTATGAATAAATTTGATGAAAAAGTTTTAGTAGTTGCTTCAGAAATACTTTTCAAAAATGGAGTATGGCAGGGATTAAAAAAAGATAATTTAGAATATTATCTTGATTTAATAAATAAAAATTATGAATTTAAAAGAAGGGGGGATGTGGAAGAAGACAATAGTTACCAACAAATAATTCCATATATTTTGTTTAATCATCAAAATAATTATTTTATATATAAATATCTTCCAAAGGCTGGAGAGCAAAGGCTGGTTGATACTTTTCAATTGGGAATTGGGGGGCATATAAATGAAGTTGACGTAAAAACTGGTGAAAGTGTTTTGGAGGTCGGAATGATGAGAGAATGGCAAGAAGAAGTTGATTATAAGGGTAATTTGGTTGGAAAGAGATTAATTGGTATAATAAATGATGATTCTATGCCAGTGGAAAAAGTGCATTTGGGTTTCGTATATTTATTTGAGGGTGACAGTGGGGAAATTTCTATTAAAGAAAAAGATAAAATGGCGGGTGAGTTAGTGGAAGCAGAAAAAATTGGCGAATATATAAAAAATAATAATGGCATTTGGGTAAAAATAGTTTACAATGAATATATAAAATTATTAAAATAAAGTTATGGAAATTGAGTTAGAGAGAACATTTTTGTTAAAACATAAACCAGAGAATTTAGAGAATTCGTTGTTTTGTGAAATAACAGATATTTATTTTCCATTAGAAGAAAGACATCCGGCTTTAAGGCTGAGAAATAGAGATGGTAAAAAGTTTGAGATGACAAAAAAGGTTGATATTGATAAAAATGATGCTACAGAAAAAGAAGAGCACACAATAAAACTTTCTGATAAAGAATTTTTTGCTTTAGGAAAAGCTGACGGAAAAAAGGTAAGAAAAATTAGATATTATTACAGGACTTTAGATAATCAAAATGCTGAAGTTGATATTTTTTTAGATGAGCTCACGGGACTGGGTTTAGTTGATTTTGAATTTAAGACAAGAGAAGAGAAAGAGAAATTTCAAATGCCAGATTTTTGCTTACTTGATGTTTCGCAAGACGAGTGGTTGGCTGGAGGAATGCTGGCTGGTAAAAGTTATTCTGAAATTGAAAAACATTTAGAAAAATATAGTTATAAGAAAATTTTATGAGTAAAGATGTGAAAGTTAGAAAAGTTGCGGGAGGGGTGGTAATAAACTTGGATGGCAAGGTAGTTTTGGTAAAAACAAATAAAAGCCATTGGGTTTTGCCAAAAGGTG
>CAINMG010000065.1 GCA_903850725.1 Candidatus Staskawiczbacteria bacterium | reverse complement strand
TCTATTGCCGCTTCAGTTGCTCTTCCAGGATTATATAAGAGGAAGCTTAATGGTTCATTTTGTTTTGCGTCATTACTATTAAGACTTGAATTGATTGCACTTATTAAATCTTCAGTATTATCCACTGCTGTGCCAAATTCCTTACCCCCATTAACAAAAGAAAATTTTTCCCAACCTTCTGTGTTGGTATTTGGTAGATGTTTTTTGAGAAATTTAGAATAAAATAATGGTGTATTAATAAAAACCACTGGCTTTTTTAGTACCATAAATTCAAAACTTACACTTGAAACACATGTAACAAGTACATCAGCTGCCACAAGCAATTGATCAATTTGATTATCTCTAGACAATCTAAAGTTATTAAATTGTTTTTCCAATCTAGATAATTCAATAAACCAATTAACTCCACCGTTTGCGTATTGGTTATCTTGTGGCTGTAAACAGTCAATGGGGAGTTTTGCTATTATGTTAAATGACGCGTTTGCACATAGTGTATTAATGATTTCTAGACCAGATTCGCGTAAAGAGGCCCCTTCATTAAATGCGGGTGCATATAATATTGTAATTTTATCTTGAGGTAAACCAAAAGCATTCAAAACTTCATTTTTGTTCCACTTATTGTTTAGGATATCATCAGTTTTGGTGTAACCTATTTTATACGTCGATAAGTGTTGCGGCTTAATGTTGTTTAATTGAGTTGCAATGAAATACTCTAGGCACTCGCTTTGTAATTGTCCATATAAGAATAATGCATCATAATTATTTAATTTACCATGGCTGAAAGTCAGACCTTTTGAAGGTTGTCCATGAAAAGTATATACACTATATATATTATCTAATCCGTGGGCATCACTTGATATGTACAGACAGATTTCCTTGTCTGTAAATACATTCCTTGTGAGACAGTTCAACTTAATATGTATAACCTTTTTGGTTATTTCAGGAAACGTCGTAGAAAATTCTTTGAAAGTTTCATTGTTTTCATGGGCTATTATTATAGGGTTTTCAATTTTTATATAAGTCTTTTGGATTATATTTTTTAAGAATTGAAGTTCTCCAACGTATAGACCAAATGCAACAGCTTTTTTATTGCTCTGTCTCAATTTTATCTTTAATATAATTAACTTAAGGAAATTTGTAGTAATCATAGATTAAATTTGTAAGCCAAGTTAACAATATGTGAAGCTAATTCAGTGTCGGAGTCAATAAAAATTACGTTTGTATTTTCAGTGTATGCGCTTGACAGGCATCCAAATTCTGTACAGCCGAGGATGATAGTGGCTGTTTGATATTTAGATGAATATTCACTTATAAAATTTTTAAAATCAGATAAGTCTATTTTATTCCCCTTTTTAATACTTTCAATATAAGAAAGTATTAAATTTTGATATTTTTCTTCATGTTCAATGTATTTAAAGCCCTCTTTTTCTATGTAGGGTTTATATAATTTTGCTTGATATGTAATACTACCTCCAAAAACAGCCACGTTCTCTCCGGGGTTTACTTTATT
>CAINMG010000064.1 GCA_903850725.1 Candidatus Staskawiczbacteria bacterium | reverse complement strand
TTATATTTATTTTGATATTTGAATTATTTAATTTTTGGCTTGCAATGAAAATTACTGCTGGTATTCGTACCTATGTTAATGCTGAAGGACTATATTCTAAAGGGCAAAAAGAAGCTTACAATGGTCTTTTAAAGTATTATACTTCCCGCGATGAAGTAGATTATAATGAGTTCTTAATGAAATTAGAAAATCATAATTTTAGTGCTAGAGATTTTCGACTCGAGCTTAATTAAAAAAATCCTAGCCAAGAGGTTATCAAAGAAACAACAACAAGGGAAGGAATACACCCTGATGATGCAAAAGAAATGGTTTGGCTTTATACGTGGTTTCATGATGTAAGTTATCTAAAAAAAGTGGTACAGGTTTGGGAATATGCTGATACAAAGGTGGCAGAATTTTATGAAACTGGTCAAAAAATCCATGAACTTATTGATACTTCTTATGATAGTAGTGATGTCAGTGCAGGGTCTTTAAGAGATGCTCAACTTTCCTTATTGATGCAGGAAGTAGGTGTCATAGACGATCAATTAACTATTATTGAAAGTGAATTTTCTATGGTTTTGGGCCAGGCATCTCGTGCTGTGGCTAACATACTGCTTGCAGTTTCTTTGGTTTTGGGTATTTCTTTGGGAGTATTCGTTTTGGTTATTTCTTTGTTAATTGTCAATATTTTAATCAAAGTAGACGGTGCCAAAACAGAATTTGTCTCTTGGGCTTCCCACCAACTTCGCACTCCAGCTACTGCGGTGAAATGGAGGTCTCAAGCAATTCTAAACGATAAAAATGATGTTATTAGCGACAAACAACGAGATCGAGTAAAAGAAATTTACGACAGCAATGAACGTATGATAAAATTAATTGGGAATTTGCTCAATGCAACTCATATTGAAATGGGTAAATTTAAAGTTATTATCAAACAAGTTGATATCAATGCCCTGCTTAAGGAAGTTATCAAAGAGCAACAGTCTGAAATCGAAAAGCGAAAGCAAATTGTAAAAGTAATTGGTGCAGAGCAAATTCCATTGATAAACAGCGACCCTGTTTTGCTTAATAATATTTTCCAAAACATTCTTTCCAATGCAATAAAATACTCTCATGATAATGGGCAAATTATTTGCGCTATTAAAGCATATGAAGACAGGCTATTTTTTGAATTGAAAGACGATGGTATCGGCATCCCAGGGGCTGAACAAAAACGAATATTCGAGAAAACATTCAGAGCCAGTAATGCTCTTGAAAAAAGTCCAGAAGGTAATGGTTTAGGCATGTATATTATCAAGGGAATGGCCAAGGCATTGGGTGGCAAAATATGGTTTGAAAGTAAGGCAGGAGAAGGAACAACGTTTTTTGTCGAGCTACCGTTGGCTTGAAGATAGTTGAAAATTATGGTAAATATAGAATATAAAGTTAAAAATAAAATTAAATTGAAATATAAATATGACAAATATAGTAAAGACAACAAATCCGCTTGTAAAAAATATAATAATTGCAGTTGTAGTTTTTTTTGTTTTGGGCGGAATTTTTAGTATGCTTTATGTTCAGCCTGCTCAACAGACTTCTGTCCCTGCTTCTCAATTGGTTTCAGATATTAATGCAGATAAAGTTAAGAAAATTGAAATTTCTGGAAACGATATTTCAATAACTTTCAAAGATGACAAGACTGCAGTTTCTGTAAAAGAGTCAAATGCAGTTTTGCCAGATTTCTTAATAAATTTAGGGGCTGATAAAGCAAAACTTCAAAATGTTGAAATTAATGTAACTACTCCTAAAGAAAGTGTTTGGGGTTGGCTTTTGCCGATTTTAATTTATGGGATTTTGCCTTTATTGGTAATTGGATTTTTCTTTTGGACAATGATAAAGCAAGCAAAGACTGGAGCTATGCAAACTTTTGATTTTACCAAGGCTAGAGCTAGAATTTTTGGAGCTGATGGGCATGATAAAGAAAAGATTACTTTTAAAGAAGTTGCTGGTTTAAAAGAAGCCAAAGAAGAACTTGTGGAAATAGTGGATTTTTTAAAATTTCCTAAAAAATATTTGGCAATGGGAGCTAAAATTCCAAGAGGGGTTTTGCTTTTGGGAGGAGCTGGAGTGGGAAAAACTTTACTGGCTAGAGCTACTGCTGGTGAGGCTAATGTGCCATTTTTTTCAATTTCTGGGTCTGAATTTGTAGAGATGTTTGTTGGAGTAGGATCTGCTCGCGTCAGAGATTTGTTTGCAACTGCCAAAAAAGCTTCGCCATCAATAATATTTATAGATGAATTAGATGCTATTGGAAG
>CAINMG010000063.1 GCA_903850725.1 Candidatus Staskawiczbacteria bacterium | reverse complement strand
TTTGTCGTACAGCTTATATATATCTCCAGCTCCCATTATAAGCAAGACATCACCTTCTTTAATATTTTGCTTTACATAATTTTCAACATCTGGTTGTGGAATATAAATTACACTTTTCTTTTTTATGGCGCTAACTAATTTCTCTGAACTAACTTTACTTAAGTCGCCCTCCCTTCCAGCTACCCCATAAATATCAGTTATAATTATATTGTCAATTTTAGCACTTTTAAAAACTTTTACAAAATCTTTAAACAGTAAAAATGTTCTCTGGTACTGATGTGGTTGAAAAACACACCAAATTACTTGCTTTGGAAATTTTTCACGAGTTGCTTTAAGCGTTGCTTTTACTTCTGTTGGATGATGGCCATAATCAGAGATTACTGTTATTTCTTTAGAAGCGACAAAGCCTTTCTTTGTTTCAAATCTGCGCCATGAGCCTTGATATTCTGATAATGATTTTAAAGTAATTGAGCTCTCAATTCCAAGCTCTCTGGCAACCTGTAAAACTGCTAAGGCGTTATAAACATTATGCTGGCCAGGAACTTGCAGTAATTTTTTAATTATTTTTGCTTCTTTTTGTTTTATTGAAAAATTTGCTATTTTTACTTTTGTTTTTAATTTTTTTGTATTTTTATCTTCTTTATTTACAATCAAAATTCCTTCTTTTGGTAAGTGGTTCACAAATCTTTGGAAACCTTTTATAACATTTTTTAATTTTTTATAATAATCCAAGTGTTCTGCTTCAATATTTGTAATAACAATAATTTTTGGGAAATAACTTAAAAATGACTCCTCATGTTCACACGCTTCTATAATTAAGTATTTACTTTTTCCAAGTCTAAAATTTGTGCTACCAAATTCTTTTAGTTTTGTACCAACAATTACTGTAGGATCTAAGTTAGCTTTAATTAAAGCTAAGGCAAGCATTGAAGTTGTGGTACTTTTACCATGACTACCCGAAATAGCAATTGTAAAATATTCTTTGGTTAATTCTCCAAGCGCTTCTGGATATGAAAAACATTTAACTCCTTTATCTTTGTAAAATTTTAATTCTATATTATCTTGCTTTATAGCAGGGCTAAAAATAACTATGTCTGGATTCAAATCAAAAAATTCTGGCTTAATATAAATATCTATGCCAAGTTTTTTTAAATAATCAGTGGTTTCCGAAGAACTTAAATCTGACCCAGAAACCTTGTGCCCCATTGCTAAATAATATTGCGCTAGGGCCGAAACCCCTATCCCCCCAATTCCCAAAAAATGCACTTTCATATTTATTTAAAATAATTAAATTTTTAATTCACAAGATTCAAGGATTTCGTAAGTTGGTCCGCCTTTTTTCATAACACTTTCCATTACTTCTATTGATTCTACAGTAAAAAGTAAATTTATATCCTCAGAAACTTCTGGCTGTTCTTCTGAATTTATTGTTTTAAGTTGCCACTCTTTTAATCGCGCCAAAGTAATGTGTGGAGTAAATTCCCTACTTTCTGGTTTGAAGTTTACTGACTCAAGCAGTGCATTTTGTAAATTATTTTTTAATAAAGAAACTTCCTTTGACTTTTCACCAGACGCCCAAATCATACTAGGGAACGGTTTGTTCTTAGGTCCATATTCAATTTTATTCAAATTAATAGAAAATGATTCATGATTTTTTGCAATTTCTTTAGTAATTTTACAAGTATCGGCAATTTCTTGATCTGTTAAATAACCTAAAAATTCTAAAGTAATATGCAAATTATCTTTTTCTGTCCATTTTGCTAAATCAAAATTTTCACCATCTTCGCCATTAAAAATAAACTTGTTTTTAAATTTTTCTTGGCGTTTGATTAATTCTCTTTTGATATCATCTGGCAAATTTATAGCAATAAATACTCTATGTCTTTTTTCCATTTATATTATATATTTTAATTTGTTTAATAATGAGCCAGAGGTGAGATTCGCCAGGTGATAAACACCTGGCGCCCAGTGTTAATCACTGGGCGAACCCTACTTATGATGCTCGGAGCCACTTGCAAGAATCGAACTTGCATATACGGTTTACGATACCGTCGCTTTGCCATTAAGCTAAAGTGGCATATTATTTACCTATTTCTTAATCACAAAAACTAGCTCTGTTTCAAATACTAGTTCTCTAATCTCCCAATTCTCAGACATTACCATGTTTCTAAAGTTATTTCCATAGAATTCATACATCCCCTTCTCTTTGCCTCCAATACTTTTAATTGGAAAAGAAACTACCAGAAATTTGCATTTTTGTTTTTTTAAAATATCAAGTGAGCAATTTTTCTTTTGATGCTCTAAACATGGTAATAATTTTAACATAAATACCACATCTGCATATTCAAACTCGTCTGATAAAGTATCTTTAAGCTCTGCTTTTGCATTTTTTATTTCTAATAATTGGAAAACTGAATTTAAAAATTCTATTTCTTCCGAGTCTATATCATATGCTTTATATATTGTAGTACTTGGTAAGTTTATCCAAGGAATTGTTAATGGATTTATGGCGCAAGCTTGATCAATAATTGAGTTTGGCATTCCAGTAATTTCAAAAATCTTTTTATAAAATTGTTCTAAAATCGTAATTCTTTCTTCTACAGATGATTGCAACTTTAGGATTGGCAAAATTATGTTTCTTAAGTTATTTTTTGATTTTATCTCTAAATCAAGCTTAGTATAAATCTTATCAAAATCTGGTCTAGTTTCATAAAAAGCCCCCCAAACTTGGTGCAATAAATTTTTTGCTTCTTTCTCAGCCCGCTTTTCCCCAAATCTTGCAAAGCAATCTGCAACAATTCGCTGTATTGTTTTTATATATACTGTTTTATATTTCTTTGAATTTTTAATTTTTTCTACAATTTCTCTCTCTGTCATAAATATTTAATTTATCTATTCCCCTTTGCTCGATTGTGTGTTTTGCATAACATTTCGCAATTTTTAGCTATTGTTTTACCCCCTTTGCTCCATGCTGTTACATGGTCAGCATCCATTTCATCAAATTTCCAAATTTTATTTTTATTAACTTCGTGTCCAATCGCACAATATGGACAATTAGATATTTCTTTTTTCTCGGTTTGAATGGTTTGTTTTTTGTATGTGCTTTTTTTGATTGATTCTTCAAAAACTCTGACGTTTAGCAATTTAGTATCAACAAAACCCCCAAGGATATACTCAAAAACTCCTTTACGATTTTTCACATACGAGTCACCATAAAGCTTTTGTACTTCTATGGAAATTTTAGCAGGATTATACGATTTATTATGGTATTTTTCATATAATCTTCCCCATTCCAATCCGCACATTTCACTTTCTACATCAACAAACACACTAGAAATCCAATCAATTACGCTATTAAAATGTGTTTTTAATTCTGTGATATTTTTATCGTATCGATGACTACTCATATAACCACCAATATTACCTTTACTTGCCCAGTCCAATGCACATTCTAAATAATCTTGACGATTAGCACTGCCTTTTATGTAAGCACTCCATTTTTGTATATTAGAATTTTGACTATTACTAAATTCTTCTTTACCCAATGTTACAAATGACCCAGAATATATAGCATTAAGAAGTTCTTGCGATGTTAACGGAACTCCAGCAATATTGATTGTTTCAAACCATTCTTTTATTTCACTTTCTCCACCCTTACATTCATAAATAAGTAGCTTTGTTTTCCAAATTTTAGCTTGGTTGTCTTCTGCCATTCCGCTGAAATATTGCTCCATTCCGTTTTTGTCTTTTATGGCAAATTTATCATTCACAAAACGTCCAATACTTGTAATACGTTGTTGTCCATCAAGCACTTCAAGCTTTTCATTGCTAACTTTATTAAAATAAATTAAACCAAGTGGATATTCCTTAAGTATTGATTCAATTACAGCCATTTCTCTTTTTCCATCACCCTCAGCGTAAATATAATTGCGCTGATATTCCGGCTGAATAGTTAATTTTCCATTTAAACCAAATAATCCTTTGCCTTCAAGTTCGTTATAAACAAACCCTACGCAAATATCTTTTACAGTGATTTCAGTTTTTAAAATTGTTTTCATAATATTTTTAAAATAAATTATTTTTTAATTTTAGGTGTAAAATATTCAGATAGTTTATCAATTACAAGCCCCGAAATATCTTTAAAGCTTAAAAAATAAGAAAGTATTAGAATTAACAAGATTATAATAAAATAATC
>CAINMG010000062.1 GCA_903850725.1 Candidatus Staskawiczbacteria bacterium | reverse complement strand
TTTTGCTTCCGATTCCGATTTTCAATTTTGGCGGGACATAGTGAACAATGTTAGAACTATTATTCAGCAGTCCACTGATTATATTTATATCCCAAATTTAACTAAAATGCCAGAGCTCGCTGGCAAAATTTAGATTTATTTATTTGTTTATTATATTTTTCACCATATCTCCTAAATAAAAAAGGGGTCTCCCGCGAGAGCCCCCCGAATGCTATTGCGTTTGAGCCACTTTGGCTTTTTTCTTTTCTTCCCAGTCATACTTCGGGTCAAAAGATTTGAGAATTTTCTCCCCAAAGTCCGCAATGACTTTATGCGTCCTTTTGCTCCCGTAGTCTAACATCCGTAGAACACCGCCGTTGAAGCAGAAGTTATTCGGATTTTCAAAGTGGTGGCTGTCGGCAAAAACTTTGCCGTCTGTAAGTTCGTAGAGTTGACACCACAAATCGACATACTTAATCAGGCACGGCTCGCCAGCCGTTTGAATGTTGAACAGTCCAAAGAACGAAAAGCGTGTAGGCAAAAGGAAAGGATGCTTGGTCTTGTGGAAAAACACAAACTCTCTCCAATTAGCCATAATACCGCCAAAGAGCCAATTCTTATATCCGTAAGTGCAATCTGACGGCACGATTGCTTCTTGATAGATGCACCGCATCCTAAAATGCACAATGTGCCTGATAATCATCCAAGCAACACTGAACAATCGGATGACTGGAAACTTAATTGCTATTCCCAACGAGGGAAAAACAAAGACAAATCTGTATCGTCCATTTTTGAATTTCATCTTTTTCTCCCAGTGTGAGAAATGAGCTAATTGCTTATATCCTAACAGCAAACATTAAATTTGTCAAACAAAAAACTCCCAGTAATGGGAGGCCTTTGTTGGAGTAGCACTCTTGGTATACCCGTAAGCCACTATTGTTTTTAACCGCACCCTTTGCCCGTTTGAACAAATCCACCGCACAGAGGCGGATGACGGACTTATTACGCAACTTTGTCATTAGCAAAAGCCAATGAATACCAACTCTCACTACCCCAATTTATTTATAACAAATTTTTTCTCGCATTTCAATCTGATACTTATAACCCCAACACTTTCCAGCTGGATAAATCGTTTGGGTTGTATTCGTATTTTTCACTGTCATTATATCGCCAACTGTCATTTTTCAAAATTGCAATTCCTCCCATTAAATTTTTACCTTTTTTGTTTTGTGTTTTTATGTATTTTTGTAATGCTTCGGCCCTTTCTTTTGCATCTTTGGCGGTCATATCGCCTTTTGTGTCTAAAATCCAAATCTGGCCATCTTTTAATTGAATTATAAAATCTGGGTAAAATGCTTGGTCGTCTTCTCTTAAAACTGCAAAGTATTTAAGCTCTGTGTCGCCATTTTTATACCACCATTTAACTTGCTTTGAATTATTAAGCATCTCAATAAATAACCGCTCTGGTTCGCTTAATTTGGCGGTATAAAGGGGCTTTACAGCAGAAAGGGGCTGAATATCGGCTTTGTATCGGCTATTGTAAGTAATAAACAATGGCACTTCCCAATCGGGCGTTTCTTTTAGTTCTCTTTTCTCACTTAATTTTTCAACAACATCTTTTTTGTATTTCTCTTTTGCCAAGTTTATTGCATCAACAAACAACTGCACATTTTCTTTGCCTAAAATAATTCTTTGAACTTTTGGGTCGTATTTTTCAAACTTAAATTCTTTATTAAAAAATTGATATAAAGCAGTTTTCATTCTATCGCTACTATCGGCAGGAGCATAAGGCGTGCAATTTTGAACAATAAACTTATCAAACTTTTCTTGTAGTTCCTTTTCATTTAAGGCAATATCTATCGTGCCTTCGTGCATAATAATACCCAATTTATCAATATCTGTAATTTTGCCGTCTGCAATTATCGGGCTTATCATTTTTGAAGGTTTAAGATTTACCTTTTTTAGCAAATCATTTTCCTTTGCAATTTTATCAAATATCTTTGGAAACTCGCCAGATAAACGAGTTCTTTCTCTTTGTCTTTTTAAGTAAATTGACGGCAAAGAAATGTTTTTGTAAATTTTATTATCTCTTTTAGCTTCATAAATTGTTATGTAATCTTTGGCGTATTCTTCGGTTATTTCAATGCTTGGTAAATTTGTAAAAACAAATCCCTTGTTTAGCTCTGGTTCTTTGGAATAGTATTTTAACTCTGGCATTCTCATTATTCTGCCAATAGTTTGAATTGTAAAAGTAAAACTCTTTGACTCTCTAAAAATTACCAAGATTGAGGCTCTGGGGCAATCCCAACCAAGAGCAATGGCTTGCTTAAAAATTAAAACTTCAACCTCGTTATTATTCTTTTCAATTTCTGGCAAGGTTTCTGATTTATCTTCTGAAAGCCAAATAGCCAGCTTGCCATTCTTTTCTGTTATTTTATTTTTATCTAAAATTTTAATTATGTCTTCTTTTTTGCTAATCAAACCAGCCCTGCTGTCTGGGAGCTGAATAAGCATCAGTGGGTTTATTTTAGAACCCTCATTTTTATACATTTTAGCCAACTCTTCTCTTTTTTTAAGGGCCTCTTTAATTACAATTTCGTCAGAGCTTTGAGTGCCAATTTTAACATCAAGAAATTCGGGATTTACTGAAATTTCAGACTTAATCATTTCTTCTGCTTTGACATCAGACAATCTAACCTTTTCAATCTCGGCAATGTTTTCTGTTAAGTGCGGTGTAGCCGAAACTTCAAGCGTAATTTTTGGGCTTATAATCTCAATAAGTTCTTTTGACTTTTCGGAGTTTGCAGTATGATGGCTTTCGTCAATAATTAAAATAATAGTTCTGCCGTCTTCTTTGGTGTTTTTAATCACACTACTTAAATTATTGTCTTGCTCATTTTCTCTAATAAAAATGCTTATATCCTTTTTGTTTATGCTGTGCCAATTGATAAATAAAATTTCATTCTCGCCAATTTTTCGGTCTTCCAAATCTTCAAAATACGAACATTTTAAGGCCCTATCGTCTTGATAATAGCTTTCTAATTTTTCTTTACTTTGCTCGTGTAACATTCTTACAGAAACCCAAACAAAAGAAAACTTTTTGTCGTCTTCTCTTTTTGAAACCAGCTCTTTGAGCAATTCAGAAACCATCACTGTTTTACCAGAGCCAGTGGGAGCTTGAAAAATAACTACTTCGGGGTCAGCAGACCTTAAAGAGTTTTCAATTTTTCTATGCAGATTTTCTACTGCTTGTTTTTGATAATCTTTTAATTCAATCATTTGAATATGCGTTTATAAACATTAAGAATAACCGCTGGAATTGGTTTTAATTCAACCAAGTTTTTTATATCTTCAAATTCTTCTTCTCTGGCACTATCGTCAAGTGAAAAAACATAAACAATGAACTTTTTGTTTATCTTTTGAGCTTCTTTTTTCAAAGGAGCAATGCCGTCATCGTCATAAATTATGCCAAGATATTTTTCTTTGTTGTTGGTAAAAACACTATAAGTTTTAGTTCTTTTTATTTCTTCAAAACAATCTTCTTTTAGGCAGAGCATTTCTGTTGATTTATCAACGAGCTTTTTCTTGTTATTGTCTGTTGGCCCAGCATTAACAAAATCTGTTTTGAAGTATTTAAGATTGGTATCAATGCCAGTTATATCTGGGTAATCTTTATGTCCTTGAATAACCTTTTTAATTCTTGGATAACAAGCTTCTTCTGCAATTTTATTTTCATTATCAGTGCAAAGAATGAATTTTCTGTTTCCTTCGTCTTCTTTATTCAACATAATAACTGCGTGGCCAGTAGTTCCCGAACCTGCAAAATAATCCAAAATAATTGCATTTTTTCTTTTGTATAAAATTGGGGCTATGCAATCAAAAACATTATAAACTGATTTAGGAAAATCAAAATGAGCAGTTGGCACAAGTGTGTTTACTAATTTTGTGCCGTATTCGTTAGCATCATATTTACTATCTAACCAAACAGTTCTGACAGTTCCAAAGTCTTTTCCAATCTCAATTTCAAGTCCACCTTTTCCGTCTTTAACCCTTAATAAATGTTTTACCGCCTCAACGCTTTGTCTTGCATATCGCCACTTTCTTTCTATGCCTTGTTTATCTACTGGGTAAATATAAGAACTCCCATTTTTAAGCTCTGTTTGTTTTGGGTGAATTTTATTATCTAAAACATCGCCAAAACCAATAATTTTATTATTCTTAACAATAATTGGATAAAAACAATTACGAGCGTCTGAACGCAAAGACTCGCCACCATTATCTCTTAAATTTCTCCAATCAATATCTATTTCTTTAATTTTTCTTTGCCCGATAACTTTAAGCCCTTTTTTGAATACAAAATATGCATATTCGTGGGTATAAGAAAAATTTGAACCTTGCACACCTCTTGGATTATGCACAATTGTTATGCAATGGATTTCGCGATTATAAAAAATTTTTTCCAATAAGCCACCCAAACGATAAAATTCGTTTTCGTCAATGGCACATATTAAAACACCGTCATCTCTTAAAAGATTTTTAGCAATTTTCAATCTTTCTGACATCATACTCAACCATTTACTGTGTCTATAATTATCGTTTATATCTACATAATCATTGTTGTATTTCCAATCTTTTGCACCAGTATTATATGGCGGGTCAATATAAATTACATCAATTTTTCCATTATGCGTATAATTCAAAACCGAGAGAGCGTGATAATTGTCTCCCTCAATTAAAATGTTTGTTGTCTTGCTTGAATTGGTTTTAACTTCTCTATTTTTTATTTCAGTTAAAACTGGAAATTCTTTCTTGCATTGCTCAATAACTTTTTCTGTTTTTTCTTCCCAAACAAGACCAAATTCTTTTTTAGATTTTTTATTTTGCATAGGTGAACGGAGCTATGCTTTGGGCTGTATAAACAAAAAGGGACAGCCAAGCCGTTCACCCATAAAAGTTCGTCCCCGAAAGGAGTCCCAATTATGGAACTTGGACTGCCCCTTACTGCCCACAATTGGGCAAAAGGCAATCTTCCTTTCGGATTAAAACTTCTATGGGTGAACAATTTTTATATTATCACAAACTTATAAAAGAATAAAGTTTAATTTGAAAAAAATGCTAAAATGTGGTAAAAATAAGGCAAAATTACAATAAAAATTACAATGACACCAGAAGATAAAATTAAATATGTAAAAAGGCAAATTGACGAAATTGCAAAGATAAGCCCAAAAGGCCCCGTGCATATTGAATTATTTTCACTTACTGAATATGAAGATGGCCCAACTATACTTTTCAATCAAGAACAAAAAACGATTATTAAAAAACTTGAAGAAGATGGGTATATTAAAAATGTTTTCTTTCAAGACGATGGCGTAGGAGTGTGGGTTGAGCTTATTCAAGAAGAAAAAGAAAAAAAGATTATTCCTATTCCTAAAAAACAACCAATAATAAAAGCAAAAGGTTTGGAGCTTATAGCCATAGAAATTGCCAATTTAGATAGCGGGCCAAATCTCATAGAATTTCTTACTGGTTGCGGAGTAGATAGAAATATAATTGAATACCCGCAAACAAAATGGCGTATGATTTATGATGTTTTATTGGCCCTTGCAACTTCCGAAGCTAAAAAAGATAGAAAAACTTTATTTATGATTATTGAGGAAGCTTGCCACCCCTTAATGCATAAAGGGAATAAAAGCCTTTCCGAAGAAACAAAGAAAAAATTTAATGGTTTTCTTGAATATGATAATTTTTCAATTGATGAAAAAGGTATTTTATGGCAAGGGTATGAGTATGGAAATAATTTTGATTGGGCAGATAAAGATGGCCGTGATTTTACTGACACAATAGAAAACAGAATATACACTATTTTCCCAGATAAGGTCAGTGAGCTTTATGTTTACTGGAATGAGCTTATTGAATTAACCAAGTTTTATCTTAAAAATAAAGAGAGCCAAAATAAAGAAGCCAATGATATTTATTTTGAACTAATCAGAAAAATTGAAAATTTATTGCATAAAAATGGTTGTGGCGGACTTAAAGATAAATATAAAAGGCCCTTTGGTAATATGATTGGTTGTGAATTTGAGGCACAGAAGAAAGGTATAACCGCTGATAGCTTACTGGTAGAACTTTATGACTTTTTAAGCGAAATAACGCGTCTTTCTTTGCCATATAAGGAGTATATTGAAAAACTAAAAAAAGATGATGCAGATTTTCTTGCAAGAATAAATATATACATTGAGCAGAACTCAAAAAAAACTGAAAAACCAGAAAACACAAACCAAGAACAGAAAAGCAAAGAGCAAGAGTCGCCAATAACAAGAATTGAAATTGTGTCGCTCCCAGAATTAAGGGTTAAAGGTTCAGGCGAAACAAACAAAAGCGATAAACCCATTAAACAAACAAGCCTTAAATCTGCAAATATAGCATATAACGATGACGAGCCTTCAATAACAATTAATGAACAAAAAGTTGCTATACCGCCATATAAAAACGAACATTATCTTTGCAGGACAATGTATGAATACAAAAAAGACGAGGCCATTGATTGGTCTATTATATGGGAAAAAATGGCAGGTTATGATAACACGCCAGATAAACCAGAAGCTAAAAAAGAAGATTGGCACACAGCCTATGATACTTTACGAGCAGTAAATAAACGAATACAAGAATGTGTAAATACAAAAGACAATTTATTTATATGGAAAAACAAAACTATAAAACGAAATTATTAAGTTGAGTCAATTGAGTCCAAGTTAGTTCAACCACCAATTTATTAAAGTCAAAGCAGAATACGCTTTGGCTTTTTGTTTCTGCCAAAGCCACGGTCGTTTATTCGATTTCAATTAACCAAAATAACATTACAATGAACAAAAATTTTTCAACCTATGACTTGGGCTTGGCAACAGTGTTGGTTACGCTTAATTACAAGCTAATCAAATTAGACAAAACAAACAAAAAGAAAGTAAGGTTTGTTTTTGAAGAAGACCAAAAAATAGAAAAAATAATGTTGGATTATTGGAATGACAAAATAAAGCTCCCAGCTTTAACTCTTTTCAATAATCAAAAGATGTTAAAGAACCGCATTTATACAGATGCGTAATTTTATGTTGTCTGACGAAAAAATAGCAAAATTTCAAGCACTCTATAAAAAGCACTTTGGCGAAGAATTAAGCAAAGAAGAAGCCTATGATTTGGGAGCTAAACTGCTTCGTATGGTTCAGTTGGTTTATAAGCCAATTACAGAAAAAGAATACCAAGAATGGCAAAATCGCCTTAAAGATAGACAAAACAAAATTTCTAACTCTGGGTATGATACTAACACTTTGTCATACCAACAAGGCAATGATAATTGACACGACAACACTGCAAATTAAAGGTTTACAGATAGCCGAAAGCAATTTAAGAAGATTTGAAAAATTATCAAGCACGACCGCAAAACCAGCAAGATATGTTTTTAATTCCAGCGATGCCAATGTTGGTTATATGCCAAACCTAACAATTAGAATGATACCGCGTGCTTTGGGCGGATATTATACAGAGCTTGATATTCAGTTTTCAGCTCCTAAAATCTTTTATGGAACAAATTATTTTGGCGTTATGGGTCAAGACTTTGAAAAACTAACGGAATTACTGGAAAACAAGCTGGAATACATTTTTGAAGGCAGGATTATAACCAAGGCCCACCTTTACTACGCAGACATTAAAAACATTGCATACGCATTTAATTTTGTGCTTGAACAATACCCAAACCCGATTGAATACTTAAAACTTATACCATTTTTGAGTATAGGTAAAAGATATAAGAAAACAAAGAATACTTACTATACCGAAGAAAACGAAATTGGGTTTTGTGGCAGAATGTATAACAAGCAAATGGGGTTCAAAATCTATTGCAAGGGATCTGAAATAATCAACAATGCCAAGTCCCAGCAGGAGTTAGAAACAGCAATGAAAATTAAAAACAAACAGCTCCCTTTCAAGGTTTTAAGAATAGAGATAACATTTCAAGGCAGAACGCCACTAAAAAAGTATTTGGCTAATATGACAGATAAAAACGCAAAAAGAGAAAGGAATTTTTTTGAGGTTTTTAATGACAGTATTGCAAAGAGAATACTCATAGATGCTTTTAATGAAATAATGAACGAGTTAGATGTTACGGCCATTGATTTGCCGATTTACGACATAGACGAATGTTTTAGTATTTGTAAAAGAGCTGGGTTGCCTTATAACGATGCTTTGGCTTTAATTGGCAGGTCTGTTATGGTTAGGCAAACAGGAGCGTTGCAATTAAAACTTATTGGCGATGCACATTACGACAGACGAAAAAGGTCTTTGGCAGATAAGCGACTTGAAAAAGTATTGGCCGAGCATCCGCTCCAACATTTTCAATTTAAGCAGATAATTGACGAATGTAAAAAGCAATTAGTGGATTTTAGAATTATGAAGCCAGAAAAACTTGCTTTATAAAAAATTAGCATTATAATTAAGTTGTGACCCAAATTTAATATAGCTCCGTTTTTTAATGATTACGACATATCGTTGCCTTTAAGGGGTATCTGCCAATGATGTGTCTTTCGGGGCTACGGATTTGGGTCACCAGATGCCCCTTTAAGTTATATGAAAAAAGAAAATAACAAAATTACATATTTCTTGTATGCTCGTAAATCTTCGGAAAGTGAAGACAGACAAATTCAATCAATTGATGACCAGATAAATCGTTTGGAAATTTTGGCAAAAGAAATGAACTTGGATGTTAAAAAGAAATTTACAGAAGCCAAATCCGCAAAGAAACCAAACAATCGTCCGCTTTTTGACGAAATGCTTGAAAGAATTGAAAACGGCGAAGTTAATGGAATTTTATGCTGGCAATTAAATCGTTTAACCAGAAACCCAATTGATAGCGGAAAATTAAGCTGGATGTTGCAACAGGGCAAATTAAAATCAATTAGAACAACAGACAGAGAGTATTTGCCAGAAGATAATGTTATACTTTTTAATGTTGATGCTGGCTCTGCTAATCAATACATTTTGGATTTAAGGAAAAATGTAAAAAGGGGTATTGATAGCAAATTACAAAAAGGCTGGCTTCCAAATCTTGCACCAGCAGGATATTTGAATAGTAAAATAAAAGACAGGGGCGAAAATGATATTTTAATTGATAATGACCGCTTTGCGTTGGTTAGAAAAATGTGGGACTTAATGCTTACAGGAAATTACACGCCTCCAAAAATTTTAGACATTGCAAATAACGAATGGGGTTATAGAACAAGAAAGACAAAACGAGCTGGCGGTAATCCACTTTCAAGGGGTGGAATTTATAGAATTTTCACAAATATGTTTTATTCTGGTATAATAGACCATAAGGGCGTTCAGTATGAGGGCAAGCACGAACCAATGATAACTTTGGAAGAATATGACAGGGTTCAAAAAATACTGGGTAGGAAGGGCAGGCCAAGACCACAAACGCACAAATTTCCTTTTACTGGAATGTTGCGATGTGCAGAATGCGGTTGTCTTTATACTGCTGAAACAAAAACAAAGTTTGTTAAAAAAACTGGAAAACTTACAGAATACACTTATTATCACTGCACTCGCAGAAAGAAAGATTATAAATGCACGCAAACAAAATCTTTAACAGATATTGAATTAGAGACCCAAATTGAAGACGAAATAAACAAATACACAATTATCCCAGATTTCTTGAATTGGGCCTTGGAAGACTTAAATGAAAAGAATGATACAGAAATTGAAGACCGAAGCAAAGTTTATGAAATGCAACACAAAGCACTCACACAAGCCCAAGCAGAATTAGACGAACTTACAAAAATGAGATACAGACTTTTAATTGATGACGAAACTTTTTTGAAAGAAAAGCCAGAGTTGATAAATAAAATTGCACAATTAAAAAGCAAATTGAAAGAAACCGAAGCAAGAGCAGAACGCTGGCTTGATTTATCAGAAAGGACATTTAACTTTGCTTGTTATGCCAATACCGCCTTTAATGCTGGCAAGTTAGAACTAAAAAAAGAAATCTTAATGACACTTGGGCAATTTCCAATTATTAAAGACAAAAAAGTTACATTTTACCCCTCAAAGTGGTTCGTTCCAATCATAAATGGCTATCCAAAACTAAAAGCCGATTATGAAAGGTTAGAACTGCCTAAAACAGGGCAAAATAGGAATAAAAAAGAGGCTTTAGCCTCAATTCGTTCACAATGGCGGAGGAGGTGGGACTCGAACCCACGAACCCCTTACGAGGTCACAGTTTTCAAGACTGTTCTAATAGCCACTATAGGACTCCTCCGTTAATTATATTATCATAGGTCTTGAATAAATGCAAAAAATAATGCATTATTAAATAAATTTGGAGAGGTGGCTGAGCGGTTCAAAGCAGCAGGTTGCTAACCTGCGCCCTGTCATGGGGCTCGTGGGTTCAAATCCCACCCTCTCCGCTGGAATTTTGTTCATTCAATCCTAGAGGCAATCTCACGGCCTCGCACAATAAGGAAAACATATGTGTGGTAAAACGCCACTCTGTGTAAGCGACCATCACCCTGGGCCGGCCACAAAACAAACAAGGGAGAAAAAATGTGAACGTGAAGAATATCTCGCAGATTACTGTGAAAAAAACAAAATTGAAAGGAGTCCCGGCGACCCTTGCCCGCATCTGTATTGGTACCCCGCTGTTCTAGGTTGGAAAGAACAGTTTGTTGTGGCCAAAAAAGAAAATGCAAGGAGAAAAAAACTCAAAGCCACTGCAAGCGCAAATAATGATGAGAACAACCAACACAATTGCAACAATGGTAAAAAAAATGGACGAGCTAATGGAAAGTCAAATGGCAAGTCGCAAGCTCGTCAAGCTAAACGTCGACGTGAAAGACGTGCGAACAAGAATGGAGTCTTAATGAGATAACAAAAATAACCAAAAGGGCGACTCAATCTGGAGTCGCCCTAAATCATTTACTTAAGGAGGTTTGATATGTTCTTTAAACTCGTGATTTCACTAATCCTAATTATAACTGTTTTTGGGTCCGCTATTTTGTATGTGAGTAGGCCATACGGTGGACCCAAAAAAGTTATAAATTTTTTGCGATCAATTTACTTGCATATCTGCGGTAATGCTCGCAATCTTTTCAGCGTAATGAAACTAATCAAAAGACGAGGTATAAAATCTGTTCGGCAACGATATCCCAAAACAACAGATTTTATAATTAGCTCCTTCTTATCAATAATTGTGATAGTCACCATTACGATTATTGCATTGCTCGCGGACTTATAATCCGCTTCTTTTTTTATATTTAAATTAGCTTCTCTCCCCTAACACAACATCTATAAAAATTTCTTTTTCATCGCGAATAATTTTTAAGCTTATTTTATCATTTGGATTATATTTTTGGATAATTTTGGCCATTGAATTTTCTTGCGTAATTTTTTCGCCATTAATTTCCAAAATTAAATCCTTTTCCTTGAGCCCTGCCTTTTCTGCAGCCGAGTCAGCAGTAATAGCTACCTCACCCTTTTCGCCAGCTAAAACCAAAGCGCCGTAATCAAATGATAATTTATATTTTTCTTTAATTTCCAAATTAACCAAAGTATATCTTACCCCCAAAAATGGATAAAAAATTTTATTTGTAGTTATTACTTGCTCTATATCTTTCTTGGCTCTATTTATTGGGATAGCGAAGCCAATACTATTAGCACCCTGGGCCATCGCGGTATTAATCCCGATTACCTCCCCTTTTAAATTGAGCAAAGGTCCTCCGGAATTGCCAGAATTAATAGCTGCATCTGTTTGAATAATATCTTCCAAAACTTCTGAAAATCCGCTAGTGCCTGAGGCAGAAATTGTGCGACTAAGGCCAGAAACAATCCCCACAGAAACAGTATTTCTAAATTCACCCAAAGCATTTCCAATAGCTATTGCTCCTTGCCCAATTTGAATGCCAGTAAAATCTCCCAACTTAATAGCTGGAAATTTTTTGCTAACATCGTTTGTTTGAATTTTAATTATAGCTAAGTCTTGAACTGGATCTAAAGCCAAAACTTTTGCAGAATATTTTTGACCATCATTTGTCAAAACAGTATATTCTGCTTCTTTATCTATTACCACATGTTTATTGGTTACTATCAAGCCATCTTCTGAAACAATAAATCCCGAGCCTCCACCAACTTCTTTTTTCTCAGTCCCCTTTTGCTTATATTGCGGAACTTGAATATCAAAACCAGGGCCCAAATCAAAAAATGGCGAGGCAAATCCTTCAAATGGATCTGTAAAATATTGTTCATAAACAGGCATATTTTTAGATATTATAATACTCACCACAGAAGGTGACGCTTGTTTTACAGAATCAATAATTGCTTGTTCATAGGAAATTGGCGAAGTATATAAATCTGCTTGCTTGGATAGATCTTGATTTTTAACTAATTCTTCATTTTTTAATTTCTCCAATCTAATCTCAATTGGAGCTAAAAAACTTTTAATTTGGCTATCAAAATATTGAGGAAAATATATTTTAACTCCAAAAGCAATACTAAGTAAAATAATCAAAGCCAAAACAAATCCCCGAATTGCTCGATTTTGCAAAACCTTTAAAAATTTATCTAAAATTTGCTTTACTTCTTTTAAATTAATGTCTGGATGATCATACATATTCATTTTTTTAAAAAATCCCAGAACCGAACTCCAAATTATTCTAATCAAAAGAATGATTTGGCGCTTGTGATTTAGGATTTATCTTTATCATAATGATTAAATTTATATTTAAAAATATCAGATTTTACAGGACCTATAAATATCATATGTAATTCGCACAATAAATACTTTATTCCCACATTCAACCAACCATCTTTTTTAAATCTCCTATCAGAGATTAATAATTTTGCAGATCTAATTAAACCAAACCTTGCAATTTTTTGAGCACGCCGCGCCATATAATGATCTTCAGAAAGTTTAATATCTTCATCAAATCCAGCGACTCTTTCAAAAATATCTTTTTTGATAATAATACCCGTAGCTGCATGAGGCAATAATTTTTCAAATAATATTATTGGAATATTATAAAATATATCTAAAAATATTTTTGCTTTTTTGTCTTTAGATATTGGAAGTAATCTAAAGCTAGCAATCTCTAATTTTCTAAATAGAAATTCATCAATTGAGTTATTCAAAAAATTATCTTGCAAAATTGTATCTGCATCAAGAAAAAATAATGTTTCTCCTTTAGCAATCTTTGCCCCTTCGTTTCTACCTTTTGCTGGCAGGCCACCTTTAATTACTATACATTTATATGCAAGAGCAATTTCTTTTGTTTTATCAACAGAACCAGCATCAGCTACAATTATTTCATAGTCAAAAAAGCCTTGCTTTTTAATTGACTCCAAAAGCCTTTTTAAGTTATTCTCTTCATTTAAAGCAGGTATAATAATACTTATCATAAAATTTTTAATTAAGACCATTTTTTTCTAGCTTTTTCTATACCAATATTACATCTATTACCCCAACCATCTAAAAATTTTCCATCCTCAACAACACATATAATTTCACAATTATTTGGACAAGAGCCACATTCAAATCCAACCGTTTTAAAATCAGTATCTCGTACACTAAAATTAAATAATTTTTCAATTCCCTGCTCTCTAGCAATAATTGCAATTCCAATAGCACCCATAAGGTGCCCCAACTCATCTACAACAATATCATGACCTATTATCTCTTTAAATGATTTTACCACACCAACATTTTTGCTTACACCTCCTTGAAAAACAATTAGGGACTCAATATTTTTACCTTTGCCAACATTATTAAGATAATTATTTACTATTGCATTACAAAGCCCTGCAATTATATTTTCTTTGGAGTGGCCCATTTGAGCTTTATGGACCAAATCAGACTCAGCAAAAACAGTACAACGTCCAGCTATTTTAGTTGGGCTATCTGCTCTTAATGAATATTCTCCAAATTCTTCAACTGGAATATTCAATCTTTTGGCTTGTGAAGACAAAAATGATCCTGTTCCTGCAGCACAAAGCGTATTCATGGCATAATCTATGACCATTCCTCCTTGAATAATAATAATTTTACTATCCTGGCCTCCAATCTCAAAAATTGTCCTAACTTCTGGATGAAAAGTTAAAGTTCCAATAGCATGCGCTGTAATTTCATTTTTTACTATTGTGGCATTTAATATAGAACCTATTAATTCTCTAGCTGATCCTGTTGTTCCCACAGAAACAATTGAATAGTTTTTATCTTTTAACTGTTCTTTTATAATATCTAATAGTCTTTTAACAGCCCCGATTGGATCTCCTTCTGTCCAAATATATGATTGGGCATGAATTTTATTTTGCTGGTCAATTACAACTGCTTTAGTTGATATAGATCCAATATCCACCCCTAAATATAATTTTAATTTATTGTTTTCCATTTTTTAATATTTTAATTATTTTTAAATTTGCATAGTATCTCTTTTTTTCTTCATCATAAGCATATCATAAAAAGCTTCTATCCTTGTTTTAATGCCAGTCTCTGAAGTTTGCGAATCAAAACTAAAATAAAGAATTGGGAAATTATGTTCTTTGGCCATTCTGTGTAAAGCTGACATTGCATTTACTTCTGGCATACAACCAAAAGGTTTTACGTGTATTATACCATCAAATCCTTGTTTTCTTAATTTGTTTGCTAATCCAACTGATTCTGTACCATGAGCTCCAATATGATATTTTAAATAAGGTGCTGCATGTTTTAAAAAACTTTTAGTATGCGAATCAAAAGTGAAAATATCATGTAAAATACTAGAAACACTACAAAATCTATGAACTTCAATACCTCGCCTGCCAAGTTCCTTTTCAATATTAAAATTAGAAAATGGTTCCATCAAAACATATAACTCCCCCACTATTCCCACTCTAATAGGATTTTGAGGTTTTTTTGTAGGAATATTTTTTAAAATTTCTAAATATTTTTTCTTTAATTTGCTTAAGTCTAAAATATTTTTTGATTTATCTAATTCATTTAAAAAAAGTTTAAGGTTTCTTTCAAAATCTCCATTTTTAACTTCAAAGCCAATATTCATTCTTAAATATGCTTCAATTTTATCTATTAGCCTTACTCTTAAATAAGAAAATAAAATTGTTTTAAATATTTTAAAATACGACAACTCTGGATTGTTTAGCTTAATATATTTTGAAATTTTAATAATACTAAAATCATTTACAAATTTTAAAAATTCAAATTTATACCCTAAGTTTTTTAAAATATTTTCTTGCACTTCCCCATAGTATCCAAACCTGCAACCACCACCAGATTGTACTAAAATATTAGCCCCCAAATCCAAAGCTTCAATAAAATTACCTAAATTATATTTAAATGGAATACATGCAGATTCTGGGCTATGTTTTGTGCCAAGTTCAATAGTTTTTTTAGTAATTGGAGGGGGCATTATAACTTCATCAGCCAAAAGCAAAGCTAATGGCTTTAGCGCATAAAAATAATTACCCATATGAGGAAAGCTAATTTTTTTGATGTTATTATTTTTTTCCATTCTTCTTCTTTTTTATTTTTAAAATATCAACAAAACTTTCTAACCTAGTCTTAAGGCCAGCTTCTCCTGATAATTCATCAAGAGTAATAACAGAAAGTGGTATGTCTTTAATCTTATTTTGACATAAATTAATAACTAAAGCATCTGGACCGCAAGGAAAAACCATTAAAAATATTATTCCATCAACATATTGTTTATAAATTTCAATTGCTCCCAATAGTTCTTTATTATAGGTCCAATATAAATCTTTTGATATTTTTTTTGATTGTTCTAAGGCTTCTTTAATATCAACTATATCTGCATATAAAATATCTACTCCCTGTGATTCTAAAAACTTTGTGATTGGTTTTCCCAAAAGAGAATCATATGTAGTATATGGATGAGACACCACAAGAATCATTGGCTTATTTGGATCTTTATTTTTTATCTTTGAAGTCTGCTCTTCAATTCTAGCTTTCTCATAATCAGATTGCTTTTTCTTTGCATAATAATAAGCCTGCAGAATTCTAATGGGATTATGTTTTAAACTAAAAATAGTTCTTAATATTTTAAAGAATTCAAATCTAAATTTATTTGCATCTATTGTATACTCTATGATTTTCAAACCAGGAAAAGTATTTCTTACAATATCATTTAAAGACATAAATTTAGTGCACGCTTCTTCTTTTTTATGCAAAGAAACAATTCTTGGAATAAATATATAATCTACTTTATCTTTTAGCCAATCAATATGTCCTAAATATATTTTAAGAGACAAACAGCTTTCATCTACAGCTAAATTTACTCCTTTTTTTAATATTTCTTGATTTGTAAGTGGACTAACTACCAACTCGAAACCAGCGCGCTCAAAAAACTCTTCCCATGAGATATGGTATTTATAAAAATGCAAAGCTCTTGGTAAACCAATCTTAATTTTTTTTGTTTCTTTTCCCATGGAATATACTTTAATTTAATAACTAAAGTATAGCAAAAATTTGCACATTTTTCAATGATTTAATAGCAATAAAAAAAGTCTTTTTTAATAAGACCTTTTTTAATATTTATTATTTAGCAAATTTCTCACAAGCATCTATTATGTCTGTTCTCATTTGTCCGTCAAAACCTTTCTTGGGTGAAAGACGAGCATTATTATGTAGCGAAAACAATTTAATACCTTTTTTTGTAACTGTTTCTGGTAAATTTAAAGATTCAACATTACCCTGCAAAGTTAGTCTGCCTCTTTTGGCTAAAGACTTAGTTAAATGAATTATTTCTTCATCTCCATAATTTTCCAACACTGTTTCTAAAGATTTTCTTGCATCATCCCAATCTTGAGATCTTTTAAATTCTTCAAAATAAACACTAGCTAAAAAATCAAGTAAATCTGTAGCTTTTTTCTCGTTTTCCCCAGTCTTTTTTTCTTTATTAAAAACAATATCTGGTAAATTTAAAACTGGATCAGAAACCTTGCCATCTTCATTTCTTCTAAAAATAATATCTGAAACTAACAATTCACCTATTCCCCCATGTTCTTGATGAATACCTTTTACATATTTTGATGCTTCTGCTAAAGCTTGAAATCTATCTACATTATTTAATTTATCAGAATTAATTTCTACTGATCTATAAACATCTTGCAAAATAGTTCCTTCTTTATAAATTTTTGGATTTTTTATTTCTACTCCATTTTCATCTAAACCATAATATTCTCCCAAGCCCAGTCTTTCTGCATTTTCTACTATCTCTTCTCTGCTACCTCTGTATCTTTTTGTTCCTGGCATTGTTAAAAATTTTGAAGCTTGCTTTGGATGTTTCCTAGCTAATCTCCCTGGTTCTTTTACCGTGTGTTCATCGTAAGTTCTTAAAAGAGCATCACCAAATTTATCAACTTTAGATATAGCTCCCCTTGTGTCATAAACCATTTTCCCATTTTCATCTTCAGTCATTTTCCCTCCATAAACTCCAACAGTACTTTCATAATTTTTATTAGGAATAAGTGATTCATTAACTTTACTTTGAACTTTTTCTCTTAATTTATCAACAAGACTTTCTTTAGCCTTATCAGCTAATTCTTCTTGTTGTATAATTTCCTCTTCTTCGGCTCTATTTTTACCATTCATAAAATAATTATTGATATACCCCATCATATTACCACTACCAATTGGATTGGCTGAATGAACATAAATTTGTGGTAA
>CAINMG010000061.1 GCA_903850725.1 Candidatus Staskawiczbacteria bacterium | reverse complement strand
TTTATTGTAGAACTTATGATGGCACAGATTATTCTATAGAAAGAACATCTACTTATTTAGTTGATAGTACAGCACCAATTACCACAGCCGATGCAGGAGCTTATACTTTTGATACTTGGACAAATGTAAATGTTATAGTTACTATTGCTTGTGCAGATGGATCTGGCAGTGGTTGTTCTATAACACTTTACTGCACAGATACAGATAATACTTGTGTTCCAAATTTGACTTATACAGTCCCAGTAGAAATCTCAACCGAAGGCGTAAGCTACATTCGTTATGCTTCAACTGATGTTGTAAATAATACAGAAGTTACTAAAAGCCAAACTATTAAAATTGATACAGGAGGTCCAGCTGTAAACGCAGGTACAGACAAAACAGTAAAAGCACAATTTACTCAAGATGCTGTAGCCACAGCTGGTGATTCGCCAATTGCAAGTTATTTGTGGTCTAAAGTTTCTGGCACAGGCACAATTTCATTTGGCACCCTAACAGCAGAAGATACAACAATTTCATCTGACACAGATGGAACATTTGTAATTAAACTTACAGTTACAGACATGGCCGGCAATTCAAATTCAGACACAATGATATTAGTTTGGGACACAGTTATCCCTACACGTTCCAGTATCTCTCCAGCAAGCACTTCAACAATCACAGATTCAACACAAACAATCACATTTACCACAAGTGAAAACGCCACTTGTTATGTTTCAACAGATGGAGATGAAGCATATGCAAACATGTCAGATGATAATCTCTGCACGGGTCAAGGCACGACATCTCAATCTTGCACAACGCCAACTTTAATTGAAGGCACAAACTATATATACATAGCTTGCACAGATGGAACTAATCCAGACACAGTAGATACTAATGAAAGATTAATATACAACCTAGATACCACAACTCCCCAAGTACAAAGTGCAGGAGGTAACTCAATGATGCTTTTAGTATTGCAAGCACAAGCAAAAACAAAAGAACAAAGTCAAGTTTATACACAAGAACAAAAACAAATATTAATCGCACAACTTAAAGTTAAACTCATAGAGCTAATACAGCAGTTAATATTGTTGTTACAAGAGCAGGCGAGAAATAGATAAAAAAACACTTTATAAATTTATAAAGTGTTTTTTTGTTACATAATTTTATTTTTTGTCAGAATTTGAATCTACTTCATACTTTGTGTTTTGTTGTTCAAAGAAGTTTACAAGCTCTAAAACATCTGTTGCAGAAGCCATCCATTTTGCTGGATTGGTAACATTATAATGAGTTGGCAGGCCCAATTCTTCAAGTCTGCGGTCAGCTACATATTGGACATATTGGTTTACATAATCTGCATTAAGCCCCAAAATTCCGCGAGGAAATAAGTCTTTGTTGTATGCATTTTCAACATTTACTCCATCAATTATAATTTGCCTTATTTCGCTAGCAAAATCTTCTGTAAGTAAATCTTTATTTTCTTCTAAAACTGTTTGAATTAAATTTATGCCAAATTTTAAATGCAAACTTTCATCTCTTAAAACCCAATCAATCATAGAGGCAAAATTACGCAATTGATTGCGTTGGCGAAAAGATAAAGCCACCATAAAGCCAGAATAAAACCAAACTCCTTCCATAACAATATTAGTAGCCACCAAATTGCGGATAAAATCTTTTTTACCTTCTGTGGTTTGCACATCAAGCTTGTCTTCTGTCATTCTTTTTAAATATTTCATTATAAAATCTTCTTTGGCTTGCATTGAAGGAGTTTCTAGGTGTACGTTATAAATTTTTTCTTTATCAAAAGGAAAAGTTTCCAAAACATATTCAAAAGCTACGCAGTGGTTGGCTTCTTCCCACATTTGTTTGGCTAAATATAAATGAGCTTCTGGGCTTTTTATATATGGGTAAATTCCCAAAGCAATGGAGCGGTTTACAATTAATTCTGCAGGATTAAAAAATGCCATTAAGAATTTTACAGAATGCCTTTCATCTTCTGTCATTTTGGTAAAATCTTCTAAGTCTTCTTTGAGAGCAATTTCGTGGGGAAACCAAGTGTTTCTTACAGCTTGCTGATATAAATCATAAGCCCATTGATATTTTATGGGATGTAAATTTACATCCTCTGGTGATGCTTTTCCTAAAATCATAAATTTTTTAAATTAATTATATTTTTTATTGGCAAGAGTCACAGGTGTATTGCTCTTGTGGATCTGATGGGCCGTGAACTTTATATGTTTTACCATCTATTATTTTTGTTATTGGCTCAACAACAACTTCTGGTTGATTTGATAAAACTGGTAAAGACTCTATGTTTGTTACTTTTTTAAAAGCTGATGAAAATCCTGTTTTGCCAAGAGCTGATGATTTGTTTACTGTAACTGTGCTTTGCTCTGCAGAGTGGCGAGGTTTCATATGTAAATAATAAGTAGACTTTAAACCCTTTTTCCAAGCAGTAAAATAAATATCCATTGTTTTTTCTACATCGCGTGAATCCAAATACATATTTCTGGAAAGTGCCTGGTCTACCCATTTTTGAGCACGCGCTGCCACTTCTACAAAAGCATAAGGAGAAACTGCAAAAGATGTTTTGTAAATATCTTTTATATGCTGAGGAATTTCTTGTATTTCAGAAATATCTCCTTGAAGCTCTATAAGTTTATCTTTAATTTTTTCCCACAAATTCATATTTTTAAGTTCTGTAACTAAATTATGATTTATATCTAAATATTTTCCTGAAATTTTATTTCTTGAAAATACTTGAGCAAATCTAGGATCAATTCCCGGAGTAGTGCCAGCAACAAGACCAATATTGGCATTTGGTGCTACTGCCATTAAAGTGGCATTTCGCATTCCTTTTTTTACTTTTGCCCGCAAGCTGTCCCAATCAAGCCAATTTTGTTTTGAATTTTTATCTATATCAATTGGATTGCCACGCTCTTCTTCTAGTTTTGTAATTGTGTCCACTGGAACTTTGCCATGCGACCACTCAGAACCATTAAAATTTTTGTAACAGCCTCTTTCTTTAGCTAAGTTTGCTGATTCATCAATAGCCATATAGCTTATAAATTCAAAAATTTTATCTGCAAAATCATAAGCATGTGGGGAGTCATAAGGAATGCCTAATTGCTCAAGCGCATCTGCAAAACCCATTACCCCAAGTCCAATAGCTCGGTTTTCCGAATCAGATTTTACAGCTTCTGGCACTGGGAGTTTATTTATATCAATTAAATTATCTAATTGGCGGATAGCTATACGAGCGGACTCTTGGAGTCTTTGCCAATCAATTTGTCTTTTATTTATATGAGTTACAAGATTAAGAGAAGCTAAATTACAAACTGCAATATTATCTTTATCTTGAGGCAAACAAATTTCAGTGCAAAGGTTTGACATATGAATTGTGCCAGAATTGTTATTTAAAGCTCTTAAATTTATTGTATCTTTAAATACCAGCCAAGGGTGAGAGGTAGCTTGAAGTGAAGTAATAATTTGTCTATATTGCTCGGTGGCTGGCACTTTTTTAAAAGTTCGCATTTTTCCAGACTCTGCCATTTTAATATATTCGTTATATTTTACAGAAAAAGCTTTGCCATAAAGTTCATTTAAATCTGCAGTTTCTTTAGGGTCAAACATATACCAATCTTCTTTTGATGCAACTCTTTTCCTAAATTCATCTGAAATAAATACTGCAGTATCTGCTGTGCGCATTCTTAAATAATCATCCCCAGCATTATGACGCCACTCAACAAAATCGGCAAAATCTAAATGCCAGTTTTCCATATAAAAACACAAAGCTCCTTTTTTCTTACCTCCTCTTTGAATAGCTCTTATGGCTGTATCAATTATTTTAGCAAATGGAGTTGGCCCAGAAGAAGTGGTGTTGTTTGAAGAAAGGGGAGAGCCAGTTGCTCTTAATTTGGTAATAGAAGCACCAATTCCTCCAGATGCTTTTGAAAGCATCATTACATCTGAAACTGATTTGGAAATGTGAGCCATGTCATCATGAATTTCAAGCAAAAAGCAATTTGATAAAGCGGGATTTATTGCCCCAGCATTTATGTTGGTAGAGCCTCCAGCTAAATATTCTAAAGAAGACATTTTTTCATAAAATTTTATAGACCATTCTGTAGGTTGAGTTTCATTATAAGAAAGCCCCATAGCAACTCTCATAAAAAAATATTGAGGAGTTTCAAAAGGTTTTTGAGAGCGATCTTTTATAGAATATCGATTAAGTAAACTTGAAAGCCCTGCATAAATAAAAAGCTCATCTTTGTTTGTATCTAAAGCTAAAGATAACTTTTCTAAATCAAATTTTTGCTCCATTCTTGAGTCTAAAATGCCATCAGCCACTCCTTGTTTTATATATTTTGCAAAATTTTCTTTATGGAGTTTTTTAAATTTTTCAATATCTTTACCATAGTCCCCCAGAACATTTTTATAAACTGTTTTTAAAAGTAACCTTACAGCAACTTTGTCATAATCTGGATCATCTTTTATATTTTGAACTGCAGCATTTATTGTAGCTAAATCTAGTTCTTCTTCTGTAATACCGTCATATAAAGTTACTTTTGTATCGGTAGCAATTTGTGTTACTTTGGTTATTGGGTCTACTAGGCCAAAACAAGCTCTTTCTATGGACCTATTAATTCGGTCGGCATTAAATAATTCTTTTGAACCATCTCTTTTTGTAATATAAATTTCCATTTTTATTTTATTAATTATAATATCCGACTAATCTTGTCGGAGATTAATTATATCACTTATAAAAATCAGGTCAATATGTGAATAACTTTTTTGTAAAAAAAAGGAGAAGTTGCCCATGCAACGTCTCCAAGACCTCTTAAATTACTCACTCAAGGAAAGCAGAAACAGCTTGCTCTGCCATTTTTTTGCTAACTGCTGTGGTCACCAGCGAGGCGCCAAGCAAAACGCAAAAAATTAGCAAAGTGGCAATAACTGCCTTTTCTGGCTGGGTGATGCAAATTGCAATCCACACACAAGCCAGAAAAATAATTCCCCCAACAACCCCCACCAACAGGATAGCCTCCATGCTACGCTCCTCGAAAAGAGTGCCCCCACTCTAATCATTAATTATAGCATTTATAAGCCTTAATGTCAAGGTTTGTATGTAATTAAAAAATCTATCATAATTTGATAGATTTCTTAACGCGGAGGTCGGTGGAATTGAACCACATCCCGTTTGCACGGGACCTGTTGGTTATCAATCAAAGATAAGAACCCTCTTATTTCAACCTCCATACCTCCGCAATTTTATTTTATCATAAATATAAACAAAAAAACAATACCTTTTTGAGGGGCACTGTTTTTCGGTTCCGTTTCACGGAATGTGACTTCGATTGATAACCAAGTTTATTATAGCAAATCATAACTTCTTGTCAAGGTTTGTGAATAAAAAAAGCCCTTCGCGACTGCCGTAGCAACGCGAAGGGCTTGGGTTTTCTTGGCTCATTTACTTATGAGCCCGATCCGATGACTTGTCCCTCAACGACGGGACTTTCTGACGGATTTTTTTTCCTTTGTTTTCCGGACACCCAGTCGTTCCTATTTTCCAATCTTTCCCTGAGGCTGGCGTTCTCCCGCCGTAGGCCTACGATTGTTTGCGCCATTATGACAATGGCGACTCCGATTGCGAACACAATTGTGGCGGTGGCGATGTAGTAAACTGTCATCGAAAATCCTTTTGTCGGCTGAGCCGACTGTTGGTATTTTGCGGATTTTATTCCGCGTTTATTCTAATGTTTAATTATGCATATTTATTGATTTATGTCAAGGTATTGAAATACATTGATTAATTTGCTACAATTAGCAATCGATAAGTGAGAGTGATAAAAACTTATAAAATTAATTTCGTATTATTAAATATGATAAACAACAATAACAATCAAGGTAATTTTACCAACAAAGCTCAAGAAGCAATTATGACAGCTCAGGGCATTGCTCAAGAAAAAGCACAGCAACAAATTGATGCTTTGCATTTGCTTTTGGCCTTACTTTTCCAGGAAAATAGTGTGGTTTTAACTATTTTGCAAAAATTGGGAGTAGATATTGAAGTTTTAAGGAAAAAAACAGAAGAAAAAGTAAACAAAATCCCAAATTCTATGGGCCCGCAAGCTTTTGGCCAGCTTTATCTTACTCAAGATATGGCCAAAGTTTTGGATAGAGCAAGACAAGAATCTTTAAAAATGGGAGATGAATTTATTTCAGTAGAACATTTGTTTTTAGCTTTAATAGATACAAAATCTACAGCTAAGGACATATTAGATAAAATCTCTTTAGTTTCTGGAGATAGCACAAACCTCAAAACTTCAAAGCTTGATTATGAAACAGTTCTAAGGATTTTGTCTCAGGTAAGAGGTGGAGAGAAAATTACAGATCCAGAACCAGAAAGCAAATATCAAGTAATAGAAAAATATACCAGGAACTTAACCAATTTAGCTTCCATGGGTAAAATTGACCCAATAATTGGTAGAGATAATGAAATAAGAAGATTAATGCAAATTATTTCTCGTAGAACCAAAAATAATCCTGTATTAATTGGAGAAGCTGGGGTGGGTAAAACTGCGATTATTGAAGGTTTTGCTCAAAGAATTGCAAGGGGAAATGTGCCAGAATACTTAAGGAACAGAGAGGTGATTTCTTTGGATTTGGGATCTTTGATTGCAGGTACAAAATATAGAGGAGAATTTGAAACAAGAATTAAAGCTTTGCTTAAAGAAATTCAAAGAGCTGAAGGTAAATATATTTTGTTTATTGATGAATTACACACTTTAGTGGGAGCTGGAGCTGCAGAAGGTGCAATTGATGCTTCAAACTTGTTAAAACCAGCTTTAGCTCGTGGCGAGCTTAGAGCAGTGGGAGCTACTACTTTAAAAGAATATCAAAAATATATTGAAAAAGATCCAGCTTTGGAAAGAAGATTTCAACCTATTTTTGTGCAAGAACCCAGTCAAGAAGATGCAACTGCTATTTTGCGTGGTATCAAAGAAAAATATGAAGTACATCATGGAGTAAGAATTAAAGATTCTGCAATCAAGGCTGCAGTGGAATTATCTAGCCGTTATATTGCAGATAGATTTTTGCCAGACAAAGCAGTAGATTTAATGGATGAAGCAGCTTCTGCTTTGCGTCTTGAGATTGAATCTGATCCTCAAGAATTGGAAAAATTGCAAGAAGAAATTACTAAACTTGAAATAGAAAAACAAGCTTTAAAGCAAGAAAAAGAAAAAGATTCTGAAAAAAGGCTCAAAGCAATTGCTCGCGAATTGGCAGATATTAAAGAAAAATTAAAAGGCTTAAGAGCTAAGTGGGGAGCTGAAAAAGAATTGATTAACGGAATTAAAGATATAAGAAACAAAATTGATAAACTTTCCTTGGAAACAGAAATTGCTCAACGCGATGCCAACTTAGAAAAAGTAGCAGAAATAAAATATGGAAAAATTCCAATGCTTCTAAAAGAGCAAAAAGTAATTGAGCAAAAATTAGTAAAATTGCAAAAGTCACATCACTTTTTAAAAGAAGAAGTTACTGAAGAAGAAGTGGCTAAAGTGGTTTCACGTTGGACTGGAATTCCTGTAACAAGGTTAATCACTGAGGAAGCCAAAAAGCTAGAAACAATGCAAGATGTTTTAAATAGGCGTGTAATTGGTCAAGAAGAAGCAATTTCTGCAATTTCCCGAGCTATTAAAAGAGCCAGAGCTGGAATTTCTGAAGAAAATAAGCCTTTGGGTTCTTTCTTATTTTTAGGACCAACTGGAGTTGGCAAAACCGAAACTGTTAGAGCTCTAGCTGAGTTTTTGTTTAATGATGAAAAAGCAATGATAAGGCTAGATATGTCAGAATATATGGAAAAGCATTCAGTTTCCAAAATTATTGGCTCTCCTCCAGGATATGTTGGTTATGAAGAATCTGGTCAATTAACCGAAAAAGTAAGACGCAGACCTTATGCTGTAATTTTGCTTGATGAAATTGAAAAAGCCAATCCAGAAGTGTTTAACATTTTGCTTCAGATTTTTGAAGATGGAAGGCTCACAGATTCTAAAGGTAGAATGATTTCATTTAAAAACACAATTATAATTATGACTTCAAATGTGGGGAGCGACTACATAAACAAAATGTCTTCTATTGGTTTCAATACCAAAGAAGATGTGGCAGAAAGAGAAAATATGAAAGAAAAAGCAATGGAAAGCTTAAAAGATCAGTTTAGACCAGAATTTTTAAACAGAATTGATGAAATAGTAATATTTAATTATTTGCAAAAAGCTGAAATAAAAAATATTGTAGAACTTGAATTTTCTCGAGTACAAAAAAGATTAGCTGCTAAAGAAATTGCAATTAGAATTTCAGAAAAAGCAAAAGAAATTTTACTCAAAGAAGGGTTTGACCCAAATTTGGGAGCGCGTCCATTAAAGAGAATTATTCAAAGATTAATATTAGATCCACTTTCAAATAAAATTGTTTCAGGTGAATTGAAAGAAGGAGATAATTTATTAATTGATGCAGATGAAGGAATAATTACCTTTAATGTGCCAAAACTTTTGCCCAAAATGAAAGACTTTGAAAAAATAGTAAGTTCAAAATAAAAGAAATAAAAAGCCACTTTTAAAGGAAGTGGTTTTTTGTTATAATAAAATAAGCTATAAATAAGTTTTAAATTTTATTTGCATGTTAATAGGAATTAAAAAATTTCTTAAATTTTTGTTTGGTTTTTGTTTGGCGATTTTGTTATCTGGATTTATTTACAATTATTTACCTGATTTTTTAAAGCTTGCAAAAGAAACAGGATTTTTTGTTGCTTCGCTTGTCAACTCTCAAAATCAAAAAGAAATTGCAGATCCTGTCCTCAAAACTTTCCACGCACCAGATCTTATAGAAACTGAGAGGGGTCCGACCCCTCTCGAAACTTCGCAAGATGAGCTAGATGATTTAGCAGATCAAATTGATATTATAAGAAGGCAAATTAATGATTTGCTCGAAGCTAAAAAGCAATCCTCCTTTGCTAAAGCTTCGCCGGACGAGGAAAAAGATGATGAGATTATAGAAGACAAAGACCAAATAGATAAAGAAGAGAAAGATTTAAAAGATGAAGTTGACAAGGAGGATAAGCAGGCTGATGTAGATTTGGTAGAAATTAATAAAAATAAACCTAATTATTTTCAAATTTTAATTTCTGAAGTGCAAATTGCTGGGCAAGATGATGACAAACAAGAGTTTGTAGAATTGTATAATCCAAACAGCGAGGCAATAAGTTTGACGGGCTGGTATTTGCAAAGAAAAACCAAAACAGCTCAGGATTTTGCAACATACGTGCCAAGCAATTTATTTGCTGGAAAAATTATTTATCCAAAAAGTTATTTTTTAATTGCCCGCGAGGGTAGTTTTTTTGCAAATTATGCCGATATTCTAACAAATAATCCTTTGACTGAAGATAATTCTTTGGTTTTGAAAAATCCAAATAAAGAAACTTCTGATCTACTGGGTTTTGGCCTGGCCAATTGGTTTTTACAAGCTCCTGCAGAAAATCCTACAAATGGTAAAACTATTGGTAGAAAGTGGCTTGAGCTTGAAAAAACAGAGCAAGATACTGGCAGTAATAATTTTGATTTTGAGATACAGTTATCAACTCCAAAACAACAAAATATAAAATATATAGTACCAATTATTTTACCTCCAAGTAGTGGCGGAGGAGGTGGGTCTGGAGAAATTATTTATGATAAAATAATAATTTCGGAGGTAAAAATTGCAGAAAAAACTGGAGATAAAAATGTTTTTATTGAGCTTTATAATCAAAATAATAAAGAAGTTGATTTGACTGGTTGGTATATATTTAGAAATAATACTTCATTTATTACAAAAACAATGTTTGAGGGAAAGAAAATTCCTTCAAATGGCTATTTTCTTATTTCAAAAGCAGAGTCTTTGTGGCAAGATTTGTCTGACTTGCAATTTGAAGGTACATTGAATGAAGATGATAATATATCCTTAAAAAATCCAAAAGGTGACCCTGTGGATTCTGTGGGCTGGTCTAAAATTACTGAAAATTTAACTTGGGGCAGGAAAGATAATATTGGTGATTTTGAATTGCAAAATCCAACTCCAAAATCACAAAATATTACTTTTGTAGAACCGCCAATTGTGGAAATCCCCAAAGATAAAACTCCGCCAGAGGTAGTTTTTGGTTTATTGTCTGCAATACAGACAAATTTAAGTTTTCCAATAAGTTTTGAAATAACTGATTTGTTGGGAACTGTCACGCCATCTGGCGTGAATAGTTATATATTTAGATGGAATGATTTAGACCCTGCAGCTGCTGAAAATTGGCACGAAGACTTATCAGCAGAAGTAGATGGACACCCGATGTCTATCCAGCTTATAAAGCAGTCTGAAACAATTCCTGTAGTTGACGGCAAAACATATTATTTTCAAGTAAAGGCTAAAGATAATGAGGGGAACTGGTCAGAATTTTTGCCAATAGAGCCAATTTTTACAAAAATAGAATTGCCACCACCGCCACCTATTATTGATAACACTCCGCCAACAGGAACAATAATAATAAATGATGGGGCGGAATATACTAATACAAGAAATGTTGTTTTGACTTTATCTGCTGTGGATGATTTGTCAGAAGTTGTTGAAATGAAGATTGCAAATTCTAGCTCCTACCATGATTGGGAGCCATACGCGACAACAAAAGATTGGATTTTATCAGCTTCTGGTGATGGTATAAAAACAGTGAGAGTAAAATTTAAAGATTCTGCTGGAAACGAAACTGCCGTTGGAATTGCAGATACAATAATTTTAGACACATCAACTCCAAAAGCAGAATAATTTTTACAAAATATAAATAATATGTTATTGTTTGGTTATGAATTTAGATAAATTAGAAGAGGTTTTAAAAAACGAGCCAAAATATCGTTTAAAAGAAGCGCGAGATTTTGTGTTTGTAAAATTTATAGATAATTGGAACCAGGCAACTTCATTTTCCAAAGAATTGAGAGATGAATTAAATAAAGAATGTCCTTTGGAAATTAAGGCAGAAAGCTTGGTTTCAAAAACTGGCGATAGTGTAAAGGCTAAAATTATCCTAAAAGATGGGGCAGAAATTGAAACTGTTTTGATGCGCCATATGGATAAAAGAAACACAGTTTGTGTTTCATGCCAAGTAGGTTGTCCAATGGGTTGTTTATTCTGTGCTACAGGCACAATGGGGTTTATAAGAAATTTATCTACTGAAGAAATAATCGAACAGGTTTTGTTTTTCTCTAGATTGCTTCGTCGCCCTGCTCCTCGCAATGACGAAAGGGTGACGAATGTCACATTTATGGGCATGGGGGAGCCATTTTTAAATTATGATAATGTTTTGCAATCTATCAAAGTTTTAAATGATACCAAGGCATTTAATATTAGCATAAGGAATATTTCAATTTCTACTTGTGGAGTAATTGAGGGCATTGAAAAGTTGGCTAACAGCGGACTTCAGGTGAATTTGGCTATTTCTTTGCACGCGCCAAATAATGAATTAAGAAGCCAATTAATGCCAATAAACAAAAGATATTCACTTGATAAAGTTTTAAAAGCTGTAGATGATTATATTGTAAAAACAAAAAGAAAGGTAATGTTTGAGTATGTGTTAATTAAAGATATAAATGACACAGATGAGTGCGCCAAAGAATTGGCTGGGTTGATGGGTAAAAAATTATATTTTTTAAACTTAATAACTTTTAATAATGTCAAAGGTTCTCAGTTTCAAGCTTCAAGTAACAGTAGGATTGAAGCATTTAAAAAAATACTAAAAAAACAAAAAATAAACTTTGTGCAAAGATATCGTTTTGGCGATGACATTCAAGCTGCTTGTGGTCAATTTGTAACTGGAAAATAATTTTTTAAAAAGATCTATTTTTAGGTCTTTTTTTGTTAGACAAAAAAAATAGTTATCCACAGGTGACTTGTGGAAAAATATGGTATAATTAAAAATACTATATTTTTTTTGGAAGCGTAAAAATGTCCTTTGACTTTTGCTTTAATTTAGAGTAAACTTTTATTTATAATATAAAAAATATTATGGAAGAAAGATTTCTAAAAATAACAAATACTGCTTACAAGGTTTTGGATTTTTTCCCAGAACATGATCCACTCAAAGACAAAGCTAAAGAAAAGGCTTTGGCAATTTTGTCCGCCCTAGGCGGATCCGCCTCGGGCGGAGAAAATTCTATAAAAGAAGATATTGATGTTTTTATAAGTTACTTAAAAATTGCCAAAGCTCAAAGATGGATTGATAATATAAACTTTTTGATTTTAATAAAAGAGTATGAGGCAATAAAGAGAGAGATTTTATTACAGATACCCGGTATCAGATACCCGGCATCTGCATTGTCGTCATTGCGAGGAGGCTCGCAAGCTGACGAAGCAATCCCAGCCATTGAAAGCAAAACAAACTTTGAGATTGCTTCGACTCCGACTGCGGTCGGGTCTCGCAATGACAGCAAGGGGTTGCAACAAGAACTTACAGAAAGGCAGAAAAGAATCTTGGATATGTTAAATGAAAAGGAAAAGGCGCAGGTTTCAGACATTATCAAAGTTCTGCCAAATATAACCAAAAGAACTATTAGAAGGGATTTGGACGGCTTACTGGAAATGGGAAAGGTAGTAAGAGTTGGGGAATGGAACCAAATATTTTACAAAATAACAGATAATAATGATAGGACAGTCATTTTGTCCTAATACAGCAAGAAATGTCCTAATTTAATTGATAGGACAAGGATTGAGTTGATAGGACAAGTTATATAAAAATAGAGCTATATATATTGACTTGAGTGACATTTTGTGATATAATTAAGGAATATAATAATGGATAAGAAAAAGGCACAATTTAGCACCATTTACGACCAATATATTGATAAAATATATAGGTTTGTTTACTTAAAAGTTAGCTCTCAAGAGATAGCAGAAGATATAACTTCTAAGGTGTTTTTGAAAGGTTGGGAGTCTTATGCCAAGCAAGCAGATATTGTGAGCCCTGGATCTTTTTTGTATAGAATTGCAAGCAATGCAGTGATAGACCATTATAGAGAAAAGGGTAAAATGAAGATTGTTTCTACCGAGGTGGCACCTCAGATAATTGACAATAGGACAAGCATACACGATTCAGTTGTTTTAGGCTCTGATGTGCAACTGGTCAAGTCAGCAATACAGAATATGAAAGAGGATTATCAAAATGTAATTATATGGCATTATTTAGATGGTATGGATGTGCCTGAAATTGCCTTGGCTATGGATAAGCCAGCTGGGACGGTGAGGGTGATGCTTCATAGAGGACTCAAAGTCTTGAAAGACGAACTCAAAGGCAAAATACAGGAAGCTTAGTTCTATACATTGTAACTATCGTCATTGCGAGGAGGTCGCAACCGACGAAGCAATCTCAGTGGTTGGGATTGCCACGTCGCCTGTGGGCTCCTCGCAATGACGATTTACAGAAAGTGTAACAAAAACATAGATTTATCGTCATAGTTATAATCAGCCTAATAATGGCTCTAAAATGACAGAAAAACAACTTATAGAAAAATTAAATAAACTTTCAGAAATTAAACCAAATAAGCAGTGGGCTGATTTAACTAAAAAAAGTATTTTGGGTGCTGATTTTGTAAGTATTTCTAATGATAATAAAATTACAATAAAAGCTAGGTTCACAAGCTTTGTAAACACAATGCCAGCATTTAATTTACAAACAAAATTTGCCTATTCTTTAGCTGGAGTGCTTTTACTGGTTGGTGGAGTATTTGGATTTGCTCAGAACGCAGTTCCTGGAGATATGTTATTTTCTGTAAGAAGAGCAGGCGAAAAGCTTCAAACAGCTTTTGTAAATAATGATGACTCTTCAAAATATAATTTTGAAATTGCAAACAAAAGATTAGAAGATTTGGCCTTGATAGTCAAGGATAATAGAACAGAAAACATTGCTCTTGCTACAAGTGAATTTCAAGCAAGTATGGCAGATGCCACAAGTAGATTGATTAGCGCAGTAAAGAAAAATCCAAAATCAATGAAGGAATTTGCAGTTGAAATAAAGAAAATAAAAGAAAATGCAGTATTATTAGACAGGATAGGAGGATCTGATTTAAGCGCAAGTTCTGATAATTTGTACAAAGTAATAGTAGAGGAAGAGATAAAAGCATTGGAAAATTCTACATTGACAGTTGATCAACAGAAAACATTACAAGAAATTAAAGATTTATTTGACGCAGAAAAGTATTCCGACGCATTTGAAAAGGTATTAGTAATTAGTAATTAAAATTAAAAAAAGGTTACGTAGTCCTCGGAACAGAGATGCCCATTCTAAATCCTTCCCAAAGGGAAGAACTTGGCCTTTCTGTTCTGGGGATAAAAACCTAGAAATTAAAGTCGCCTATTTGTTGTTAATACGTAAAACAATAAGTGGCCCCGCCCAAGG
>CAINMG010000060.1 GCA_903850725.1 Candidatus Staskawiczbacteria bacterium | reverse complement strand
TATTATTATATTCTACCACAAAATAAATTTTCAACCAAAAACAAGCTTGCTATTGAAATTTTAATCAATAAGGCTAATATTAAATAATCGTGATTTCTTTGCTTCTACAAATCCCCGAAAGGAGTGCACCGTGACAATCAAAATTGAATGGCAAGAAAAAAGAGGGAAAGGAGTCGAAGCTGAAAGATTTTTTATTGTCGCCGAAAGAGTCGGCAGACATTGGCAATTTTACGAAAGAGGATATTTTGAGGTTCGGTGGTATCCTACAGATACCACACCCGAGCGAGTTAGTCTTGCAGAAGAGAGGTCAAAGCTACCCCACTGCCAAAGGCGGTAAATCCTTAAACTTCAGACAAACTCGTCCGCCAATACCTGTGGCACAATATCACAGGTTTTTTATTGCCAATTTTTTAAAACCCAAACAAAACAGCCAGAGAGCGCTCACTGGCTGTTCCAAAAAATTTTGGAATAGCTTTTTTTATATTCGCTCATACAGGTTTGAGCGAAATAATTTTTATCCTAACATAGGTTAAGATAATATTTTTATAATAAAATAAAAAAACCAGTGGAGGCCAAAGTATCCCCCCCCACCAGCGATGGCTTGCGCCACCCACACGCCTTTCGACGCATGACTGTTCAGGTACTCTGGATGGAGAGCTTAATATACCTGAACAGACTTTTTGCCATGCTCGGAAATTTACATTTCTAAGTTTAGGCAATCAATATTTAATTTTGCGAATTTTGTTAGCTAATTGCTAACACCTTTATCTTACCCCAAAATTATCTTTCCTGCAACCACAACAACAAAAAAAACCTGCACACAATATGTGCGTACGCACAATTTATACACAAGTATACAAATTATAGAGTCTAAAAGCTTTTCAATCTTTAAAATGAAATTTCTTATAAATCGTAAACATCTTTAATTTTTCTTAATAAAGTGTCGTCCTCCACTTTATCAGCCACAAAAATTTGAATTTGCCTGTTAGTTAATCCTAAAAAATCCATTAAAATTTTAATTTCTTTCTGGCAATCATACGGATGTAGCCAAACGCTTTTCTGAGTGGAGTAAAATCCCAATTCCTTTAATTTGCCCCTAAAAGCATTTCTCTTTACCTTTTGAGTGTTGGGAATATCAAAAATAACAACTCTAAATTTTTCATCCCACCTTTTAGGAATTTTGATTTTAAGATCTTCTATTTTATATTTTTTCATCTTTACTCTCCCCTTTTCAGTAATAGAAATTTTAATATCATGACCATTATTTTCTATCTCAATGAGCCCATTTCTCTTTGCATAATAAAACGCACTCCTAAATTTATTCTTATCATTACTCCCATAATTTCCAGACTTAAATAATAGCTTCATTACATTGTAAAGAAAATATGGAGAAGTCGCAACAATAGAAATAGCACCCAACAAAAATAAACATCCCAACAAATCTTTAATAGTTATTGATTTTATTTTTTTCATTTTTTTACCTGCATATAAATTATGCGTACGCACAATTTATACACAAGCATAAGAGTTATTACCCGATAATATTTATTTTATTTCACAAAAAATATTACTCTACTGGGTTGACGAGGATTTCAAAAGTTTCTGGGTTTATCTGAAATTTGTTTCCTTTGATAAGTTTGTCTGCAATCATTGCTGATGCAATTTTATTTTCAATTTTATCTTGAACTACTCTGCGCATTTCTCTTGCACCAAATTCTGGCTTATAAGACAATTCAACAATTTTGGTTTTTAGAGGTTCTGTAATTATAAAATCAATTTCTTTTTCCTTTAAATTTTTCTGCAATCCTTGCAATGTAATTTGAGCAATTTTAAGTAAATTTTCTTTTGTTAATGGATGAAAAATAACAGTTGCATCAAAACGATTTACAAATTCTGGCCTAAATATATTTTTCTCAAAAAGTCCAGCAAGCATCTTTTCTTTATCTAATTTTTCTCCAGCTTCCACAGACTTAAATATATCCGAAGCTCCAGCATTTGATGTGCAAATAATAATTGTGTTTGTAAACATAACTTTTCTACCCTGGCCATCTGTAATATGACCTTCATCTAGAACTTGCAAAAATAAATTTAAAATATTTGAATGAGCTTTCTCTATTTCATCTAAAAGTACCAAAGAAAATGGTGTTTCTCTTACGGGCGTTGTCAAAAGCCCTTGCATCTCTACTGGTGAAATAGCTCCAATTAATCGCGGAATATCAGAAAGCGACTGAAACTCTGACATATCAATTCTAATCATCTTATCTTCAGCACCAAAATAAATTTGCGCCAAAGCCTTGGCTGTCTCGGTCTTACCAACTCCTGTTGGCCCCATAAACAAAAATGTACCCATTGGTCTTTTCTTTGAAGCAATGCCCGCTCTTGCCCTTCTCATGGCAATTGAAATTTCTTCTACAGCCTCTACTTGATTGACAATTCTCTCATGAATTAATTTCTCTAAATTGAGTAACACTTCTTTTTCCTTAAATTCCATCTTACCAACTGGAATTTGAGTTTTATCTGAAATTATTTTAGCAATATGATGTGGCATAACAACTTTTTCTTTCAAGGTACCAACATAAACCACTGCTTCATCCAAAACATCAATAGCTTTTTTAGGGAAAGGCATGCTTGGAAAATATCTACCAGATAAATTAACAATTTCTCTGATTGCAGGATAAATAACTAAAATCTTATATTTTGCTTCAAGCTCCAAGGCTAAATTTTGCAAGATTTTAATTGTTTCAATTTCAGTAATTTCCAGAACCTCAATCTTCCTAAAATATTCTAAAAACGAAGGATTTTGTTCAATATTTTGATGAAGACCGGCAAAAGAAGTAATACCGATAAATTGAAAAGTTGGAATTGCCAAATATTTGGCTAAAATTCCTGAAATATCAAATGTGCCAGCTTTTGCAATTTTTTGCCCTACATAATTTTGCAATTCATCAATTACCAAAATTACATTCCCTGCTAAAGAAGCTTCTTGGAAAATTTGATCCAAAATTGTTTCCAATTTTTCTGAATCTTGAATACGCGACAACAGGGCTGTCATATCAAGCTCAACTACTCTTTTATTATTTAATTCTGCCAAACTTTGCCCCAAATAACACTTTTGAGCTATAGCTTGAACTATGCTTTTCCTACCTGTCCCAGGATCTCCTACTATCAAGGCATTGGAAAAATTAGAACGAGCCAAAATCATCTCTGTCTCTTCAATCTCTTTTTTGTGCCCCACAACTTCTTTATAAAGCCATTTTGAGACATCATCGCGCCAATCAATAGAATATTGATCCAGAATTATCGTATAACCAAAAGACCAATCCTGAGCATTTGAGCCTGCTTTTGATAAATTTTCACTAGACCAAAATTTCTTTTGACTTTCCACTTTTTCCTCAACAGAATCTAGCCATAATGACAAATTTTCAACATCTTTTTCTTTTAAATCATATTCCATTAATACCTTTTGGAAAAATTTATCATTTCTAGCCAAAGCAACCAAAATTTCTTTTTCTGTAATCCTTAAATGATTTCTTTCCACGGCAATTTTACCAGCTTCTAAAATAACCGCCTTGAAATCTTCAGAAAATGGCTCTACTGAATTATCACTACTCCCAGACTTCTCTAAATAATTTTTGACATCAATTAGAAGCTTCTTTACATTTATACCCAGTCTAAAACAAAGCGTGTTTATTTCCTGACTATGCTTTATAGCAGAATATAATAAAACTGTTGAATTTGTTTGAAAAACACCTCTACTACTACAATAATTTATTGCAGATTGAACAAATTTTGCAGATTCAATATTCAAAAATTCCGCTAAATTATAATTTCCTGCAGGCAAAATAGCATCAGACAATTTTACCAATAATTGGGTATTGGTTTTGTTTTGTCTTACAAACAAAGCTATTTCAAATAATATCAAAAAGATTACCAAAAAATAATTGAAGTTTTTAAACTTGCTGATATTGATAAAACTTTAAAATAAGATATTCCAAAAAAGACTATAGAAGCAAAAAACAAAAATAAAAAAGTATTTCTGAAAAAATCTAAAAATTTCAAAATTCCTAATTTTTGTAGCCGAACAATTTTAATTAATTCAGCATCCTTTAAATTAAAGTTAAACATAAATTTATGAAAATAAAATAGCTATTCCGAAAATTATTATAAACGGAATTAAAAGCCAAAATATAATTACTAAAATACCAGCGATCAAAACAATAACTTGAAATATTGCACCAGTGATAATCAAAACAATTCTTAAAATAAATCCAATTATTCTCGAAAAAACATTAGAAATAACAACATTAGCATATTCTTGAATATCAAAAATCTTTGGGAATCTCCAAGCATTCCTTCTCCATGGAGAAAATAGCGTTGAAAGTAACAGCGATAAAGAAAAATAATTTGTGGCGAACGTTATATAATTTTTCCATATATCAAACAAACTCTTTGGAATTTCCCAAAAATGCCACATAAACCACTCCACTATAATATTTTCTTTTTTTGCAATTTCCTGCATATTATTAATTTTTTAATAGTTTTATGCCAATTCCGGCAATACTGCTACTAGCTAATGTTAAAATGCCTGCAAAAATTGACCAAGAAATTAAATTCAAAATTTTGATAATTGAATCTTGCGGCAAAATATCTCCAATTTGTTTTTGAATTGTGTCTTGCAATTGAGCTTGTAAATCAAGCAAATTGATATTTTTTACAGGTGCCTTACTTTCTAATTGTACCTTTCCGCCCGAGGCGGACCCGCCTGGGGCGGGAAAAATTTCAGGAGCTAGAACATTGCCATTAAAAATATTATAACTTTGCCAAATTGTCAGCAAAATTAAAACTACTCCAACGGCTAAAAGTATATATCCTATAATTTTATTTATC
>CAINMG010000059.1 GCA_903850725.1 Candidatus Staskawiczbacteria bacterium | reverse complement strand
TAATTTCATAATTATTTTTTAATTTCATGATATTATTTTATTATATCAAAGAAATAAAAAAAATAAAAGCAAACAACAAAAAGATTTAAAAAATCTTTTTGTTCTAATGTTTTGGCTTGTGAGTTTTGTGGAATTCTTTGTCCATACTACCAACCAATTCGAGCAATAATTTATCATCAAACAGTTCGTTAGCTTGAGTCCACCAAGATTTCTGGGGTAAACTTTTGTCTATTTGCCAATATTCCAAAGATTGCAAAAGGTTTTCAGCTCTATCTATTTGTCTAAAAAATCTACTTTCCTTACTTTGCCCTTTATCGTAATCAAGCCACAACATTTCCATTTCTTTTTTTAAACCAGCTGGTAAATTTTTGATTAATTTTTCCAAACCTTGTTTTTCTTTTTTATGTTTACTTTCTGATAATCTTTTTTTCTGCGCTTCTGTAAATCTTGGCCAAGTTTTTAGCATTTCTTTTCTTTTTTTTGCATCTTTAGGTAATATTGTATCGTATGGAGTAATATCTCCAGAATATACTTCGCATAAATCATGAAGCAAAGCAATCTTAATTAATTTTTCTGTATTAAAATTATGTTTTTGCCTTCCTAATGTCCAAGCCATCAAAGCCACTCTAAAAGTATGTTCTGCTATACTCTCTGGATTTTTAATGCCTCTTAAAACCCATGCACTTCTTGGTATGGTTTTTAATTTTCCTGATTCTGTAAAGAATTTTAAAATATTTGTCATATTTATAAGATTAGCTAATCTCATATTTTATACTTTTTATTTTATAAACTGTTTTAACTGGGGAAGGAATAACAACCTCATCCCCAACTTTATGCCCTATCAAAGCAGCACCAACTGGAGATTCGTTGCTAATTTTACCCAAAAATGGATTGGCCTCTAGTGTCCCCACCAAAACAAACTCGTCTTTTTGACCATCAATATCTATTTTGACTTTAGCTCCCAAATCTATAACATCTTTTTTATCTTTAGAAGGATTTTTTATTATTACACAATTTTCAAAAATATTTTTAAGCTCATCAATTCTATTTCTTAAAAAATCCACATTCTCTTTAAAATTCACAAAGTCAGGGTTTAAGTCTTCAGATTCAAAAAGTTTTGGCGCTTCATCTTGCCCCGCTCTATGCTTCTCAGAAACGAGTAGTTCTTCATACTCTTTCTTTAGCTCTTTTAACTTTGCCTTTGTAAGATAAAAAGTTTTTGTTTCCATTTTGATTTTAATTTAATTTTTTTCAAAGCTATCAAAAAATCTTTTCTATTATTTATTCTATTTTTTTTCCAGCTTAAAGTCAAGCCCCTTGAAATTTGACAATCTCTGTGATAATGTTTAAATGCTACAGTCAAGTTGCTTGACTGGCAAAAAACGTTCTTTGACAAAGGAATCACGCATGTTTGATCACTACACAACGATTTTTTGGGTTTTACTGATTGTCTTTATTGTTCACGCCATCCGGCTGACAATAAAGGCTGAAAAAAGAACAAGTTACCGATTAAGCTCAACCGTCCCAACTAAGTTTATCTTGTTCCGTTACGATCCGCGCTTCTTCGAGGCATTCATTCGCTTTGCCACCAACAAAAAATGGTCTTTACTATTTCTACTGTTTCGACGGCTTGGTCTTGGCAAACGCAATGGTCTTGGGCTTAAAAGTGGACAGTTTTTAACTCGCAACGAAGCAGGCGGGCCAGTTCCTTTTGCCTACAAAGAAGAAATGCAAAAGAGATTTGAACATCTGAGAAAACACCTCGTGTTCACCTTAAAGCACTTTCCTTTGATAGACGAGATAATTCTCATAGGCCACTGGAACTGCAAATACTACGGGGTTGTACCCAATCCCAATAACCGAGAAAGCCGAGAACTCGCAGACATGCCGGAAATCATGAGGGCGGTGGAGGAAATTCTCCGCGAATTAGGTAAGGATGGAGTCAAGGTTTCTGTCTGGTTTGCCAATGTTCCCGATCAAGAAAAAGGGATTATTGAGTTTATCCCAGCAGAAAAAGGCCTACTGGCCCTTGCCCACTAAGAATGTTAGCGCGTGATCGCCACAGGCGAGTGTCTGTGGCATTTTTTTGGCAGTTTCACAAGAAGGAGGAAGACATGAGAAGGTTGGTTGAGATGGCGTTAGACAAAGGCCCGTCCAGAAAAGGATCGGCCAAAATTGTTGTCGTAGCAGTTCTCTGCTACGTAGTAGTGGCAATGGTGTTTTGTTTCTACGGCAAGAAAGCTGATGCCAAGAAAAGCACAACAGAAGCCGAGGTAAAAACCGAAGCCTCAAAAACCAAGGCGCCGGTCGGAGTCAAAACTGAAGCCACTCCGCCAAAGGTCAGAGCTATCGTGATCTGTTGCTCTGATCCGCGACTCGACATGATCGACCGCATCCGGGAACGTTACGGTTTTGGCCAGGGAGAATGTTTTCCCATCGTAGTCCCAGGCGGACCAGAACCATTGGCAAACCCTACGCTGATGGATTGCGCATGCAGAGCGGAAAAACAAGAATTAGACGTAATCCTCGACCCAAAACACCCGCTACCGTTTCTAGAAAAAGTTATTGTCGCGGGTCACGAAGATTGCGCCTTCAATAAATACTGCGGGCTATTAGACCCGCACCAAGGGAAAAAGGATTTTCCCGCGATCAAGGAATTCTTTGCACAAAGAGCTCCAAAGCTAAAACTAGTAATGGAGTACTATAGCTTCGCGGACCGGGAAAAGGGTCTAGTCAACCCTGTTCCCGAAAAAATTAAACTTGACTAAAGGCATCGCAGGGCGACTTCGCCCCAAGATGCAAAACCGAGCCACGGCGCGCCATGTGCGAGTCGGGGCTTTTTTAGTAAAATTTATTTTCTCTTTCTTTCTTTTTTATCCAAGCTACAAAAACTATAATAATTAAATACAAAAATACAACCCACAGCCAATGCACATTTTCAAAAACTCTCATAGCCCAAGGTTGTGAAAATATTTCTAAAATTTTTATAAAATAATAAAGCAAAAAATAACAAGGAACAGAGAAAATCATTGCCAAAGAACTTGAAAATATTCCAATAAAAGAAGATACAAATCCCAATATCATTAAGGGCTCTACAATAGGCAAAATTAATATATTGGTTATTGGAGCAATCAAAGAAACATTGCCAAAATTATAAAGCATAATTGGAATTGTAAAAATTTGAGCAGACAGCGTAGCAGAAATCATCCCAACAAGATTTTTTAATTTCTCATTTTCTATTTTTGTAAATTTTAATATATAACTTTTGATAAATGAATCTAAATAAATTAAACCCAGCACAGCTAAAAATGATAATTGAAACCCAATGTCATACCTTAAAAGTAAGGGGTTAAATATCAGCATTACAGCTCCAGCCAGCACTATTATTCTTTCCCTATGCCCCTCTCTGCCAAGTTTTTCAGCTAGCAAAAATAAAGTTGCCATAATGCCAGCTCTAATTCCTGAAGCTGGTAGTCCTGTAAGTAAAATATATAGCCAAATAAAACTAACTGCACCATAAAATGCTTGCCCTCGCCAAAATCCAAGCATTAAAAACAAATACATTAAAATCATAGATAAAATCACCACATGAGTTCCAGATACAGCTATAATGTGGCGAAGCCCGGTAATATTTAACTGATTTTTCAATTCATCTGTAAGAGCAGAACTATCCCCTAAAATTGTCCCTTCTAAAACTAAACTTTCTGGTGGTAAATATATTTGCCTTATGCTTTCTCGTAATTTTTGTTTTACCAATAAAATTCCCGTATATACTTTAGCCAATACAGATACCGGGTATCTGATACCGGGTATCTGTAATAGTTCGGTCTTTGGAAAATCCATTACCGAATAAATTCCATCTTTTAATAAATAATTTTTATAATTGAAATCCCCAAAATCAGCTGGAGTTTTTAGTTTGCCTGTAATTTTTATCATATCTTGATATTTATATTCAGGATATCTGCTTTTGGTTACTAAAATTATCCCATCAAGATTATCTGCTTGAAATTTTAATCGCTGGATTGTATCTCTATTATCTGGTTCGCTGACAATTATTCCCTGTAGATTTATTGGTTCTTGTCTGTCATTTAATTTTCTTAAATTATTAGTATCAATATTAGATAAAGATATTTGATATCTTAAAATTCCCAAACACAAAACCAAAATACAAAAACCCACTACCCATCCCCAACCCTTCCCAAAAGGAAGGGAGCCAAAAATAATCAAAATAATTGCCAACAATAAAAAAACCCAAATAAAAACTTGAGGGATTGCGAAAACAGAACTCAAAAATATCCCCGCAATAAATGATATACAAAGCAAAAATAATGTTTTAGAGCTTGTCATCTTGCTTTGCATTCTTTAAAATGTGAAGAAATTTCTTTAGCAACTTCTTCCAAAAAACTTTGCGGATATGCTTTTGCTTTCTCCCCGCCCGAGGCGGGTCCGCCTTGGGCGGAAAAATTAGGGTCAATAGTTTTTTCAGCTCTAAAATTTTGTAAATAATATCTTACATCTTTATCTCCAATCCATTTAGCAATTGCCAAAAAATCTTCTTTTGTATGAACATCAGGCACCACAGTTGTTCTAAACTCAAAGTCCACTAATCCTAGCTTTAGGATGCGCACTGACTCTTCTATGTCTTTCATGTCCACACCATCAATAAACAAAGATTCGTAAGCACTTTTATGCTTTGATATTTGATCATTGGAATTTGATTGAAAATTGAAAATTGAAAATTGAAAATTGGACTTCCGCGAAGTCTTAATGTCCATTGCCACATAATCAATTAATTTTGCATCAATTAAATCTTTTAGCATTTTGGGATTTGAGCCATTAGTATCAAGCTTTACTGCAAAACCCATTTTTTTGATTTTTTTAATAAATTCAGGCAAGTCTTTGTTTATAGTCGGCTCTCCCCCACACAAAACCACGCCTTCCAAAAGTCCTTTTCTAGTTTCCAAAAATTCAAAAATTTCTTTTTCCAAAATACGAGGCTGTTTTGCAATTTTTTCTGGCAAAACCAATTCTGCAGAATAACACCAAGGGCATCTAAAATTGCACCCAGCCAAAAAAACAATACAGGCAAGCTTGCCCGGAAAGTCTATTAACGTATTTTTCTGTAATCCTCCAATAATCATAAAAAATTAAAGTTTATTTGCCGAGTGATAATTCATCATACCAAAAAATCGCTTCATTGAAAAGCGAATTTTTGTATTTAAACTACTTACTACAAATTATTTTTTATCCTCTCCTGTAGCAATAATATCAACTGTCTTATCAAATCAATTAATTTTAGTTTCAATTCTGCGATTAGTTGTTGTTTTAGTGCCTGGGGTGCTTGATTGTTTTGATTTGCAAACGCTTGCATAGCATTGCCACCTGCTCCACCTCCACCTGCTGGCGTGACAACTGGCACTGTAATCTTAATTGTTTGAGATTTGGTTATTTCAGAGTTGCTTACTGTGTCTGTGGAAGAATATCTTATGTAGTTTGTGCCTTCGGCAGAAATTACCACTGGTATTGTGTAAGTTAAGTTTGGGGTGCAAGTGCCAAGTGTGTCTGTGCAGTAAAGTGTAACCCCACAACCTGATCCACTTCCATCAGTGCATGCTAAAGACACTGAAACATCACCAGTTGAAGTATCACCAAATGTGTAAGCTCCAGTGTATGGTGGACTGCGAAAACTGAACAGGTGCATAAGATAGAAAATTAGAGTATAATGAAATCAAAAAACATGAAAAAAGTTTTTACCTCAAAGCAGAAGTCCGATGTAGCATTGTCGGCAATTCGTGGTCAGCAAACATT
>CAINMG010000058.1 GCA_903850725.1 Candidatus Staskawiczbacteria bacterium | reverse complement strand
CGATCTAATAATTACTTTTTACTTTTTTTATAATATTTTCTAAATATTTCTATCTTAACATACGTTAGGATGACATAACTTTACAAATGCCAATTTTTATCATCATATTTTTCTCTTTTAAAAATTTCTCCAATTTCTTTTTTTATCTCCGAAATTTCATTTTCATTCAGTGGTTCAAATCCTTCATAAAAATCAGTCTTTCTATCTGGTAAATACATACTTTCTGGCCAAGGTTGCTTTACAGCGTTTGTAGCTCGTCCAAAAATATGTACATGTAAAAACGGTAATTTATTTTCTTTATATGCCCAATTACCCATATCTTGATAATTTACTTTTATTACCGGTATTCCAAGTTTATTCATGGCGTTCTGCAAAGCCTCGCCAACAACCATGGTTAAACGCATCAATTCTATAGCTACAATTGGCTCAAGTTTAGTTCTATCAGTTATATTCTCATCTTTAACTTTTATCCTAATGTGTCCGCCTTCTTCCCTAGAAATAAATGGTTTTAAATGGGCCTCGACAATAAAATTTTTAGTTTGAAATATTTCGTTATTCATATTTTTACCTTAATATTATATATGATGATTTATTAACTCCATTTTCAAAACTTATACAGTCCTGTGGTCCGAACCACAGGACTAGTTTTATTTTTTAATTTTTTTAGATTTTACTTCAGTTTGTAATGATGGTGTAGAATAAATTGCTTTTCTTTTTAAAGATTCGTCAAAATCTAATTCACTTTTTCCACCATCAATAGCCAAATCCAAAATACTTGGCAAAAACGGTGCAAAATATAATGGATGTGTTTTTCGCATTGAATTTGCAATTCCCATTTCAGGTTTAATACCATTTTTCTTTAATCTCTCTTTTCTAATTTCGATTAATCTATCAACAATTATTTTGTATCCATTATCATCTTGTTGTAAATTTTTCTGAACTGCGGATATTTTGTCCCTTCCAACTCCAAGCATTTTAATAATTTTATTATAACCAAACCCTGCAGAAAGTAAAACAGCTATTTCAATCCTTCGCATCAAACTTGCAATTTCTTCGGCAGTCAACAAACTTTTAAAGAAAAAACGAATTTCATTTCTATCTTTTAAAGAATCTATCGTATCATAAAACTCCGCTATCAGTTGAATTCTTTTTTCTTTTGGTAAACTATTTAAATGAAATATAGGCATAATAACATTTATAATATTTAACAATTTATTCAGTCCTACAGTCCGAACCGTAGGACTGTTATATTTTACGAAATTAATTGCTTATTTTTTTATGTAAACGATCTGAATTAAATTCATACATTCCTACTGCGCGATATGCGATATACGCCGGAAGCTTTACATAATCCTTACTGCAAATCTTAACCTCATTTACAATATTTTCTAATTCTTTTGGTGATTCTTGAGGATTTTTTTGCCAAACTTGCAGTTGCTCAAGCAATTTTACAATCAACTTTTTCATATTTACGATTATTTCTCTGCCAGTATTTTCATCCTGCTTTTCAATATCAATATTTTGATATTTATCGCTTATTCCTTGCCACTCTTTAATTACGCCTTCAATTAAATCCCCTCTATCTTTTTCTGCGCCCGATTTTGCCAACTCAATGACAAGTAGACCATTACCAATAGGCATATCATTCTCCTTCATTGACTCAAAATATTTTTCTTGCTCCTTTAAATCAATTCCAGCCAAAGCAAGTTCTAATTTTCCCCTATCAATTTTTGCTTGTCTTTTTTCTTCTGGAGTTTCCTCTCCTTCCTCAACAATTTTTTCTCTGTTTCTTGCCATATTATAATAATTTATTTATTCTTAGATAATCATACACAGCTAAAACTGCCTTGCATCCTTCGCCAGCTGCTGTGACAATTTGTTTGTATTTGCCTACATTTACATCTCCTGCTGCAAAAAGTCCCGGAGTTTTGGTGGCAAATGTTTCAAAATCCACTTTAATTTCATCTCTTTCATTAAAATCTACCATACCTTTTGCCAAAGCTGTAGCAGGCTGACTGCCAATCTCAATAAATACTCCTGATACTTGCAAATTTTTTAATTCTTTAGAAACTTGGTCTTCGTAAAATAATTCTTTTACAAAAACATCTCCCTTAATTTCTTTTACACTAGCATTGGTAATTATTTCAATTTGCTTGCCCTGAGCTTGCCTGAGGGTTTCAATATCTTCTTGGTTTTGCAAATCTGCTTTTACAGTTGCTCCAAATTCCAATATATATATTTTGCTTGCATACCTTGCCATAAACAAAGCAGCTTCAAATCCAGCATTCCCCCCACCTACAACTGCAACTGTTTTGTTTTTAAACAACGGCCCATCACAAGTTACGCAATAACCCACGCCCTTACCAATAAATTCTTTTTCTCCTTTAGCTTCCAGTGGCCTTGGGTCAACTCCAGTTGAAATAATTACCGATTTTGCTTCAAACTTTTCATTTTCTGTAGTTGTCACCACAAAATTATTTGGCTTCTCAACCTTCCCAACCTCAGCTGTTTTAATCTCAACATCTGGCTGACATTTTAAATGTTCTACAAATTTGTCCATCAGTTCAATGCCTGTAATGTGTGGAAATCCCGGATAATTACAAATCTCTGTGGCTTTTTTAGCCATTTGCCCGCCAAATTCCTTGGTTATCATTAATGTTTTCATTTTTTGCCTGCCAGCATAAATACCAGCCGTAATCCCTCCCGGCCCCCCACCAATAATTATTAAATCGTAAATCATAATTTTAAATTTATTTTTATTATTCCTTATTTTACCAAACAAAAAGCCCTCTTGCAAGAGCTTTTCATTCTTAAATTTTTATTTAATTGTTTTTAGGTATTGTTTTAGTTCGTCCTTAAAGCGAGGATCTTTGAGCGAGAGATAAAAAAATGATTTTATCCATTTTAGCTTGTCTCCACATTCCAGCCACTCCCCTTTTACTTCGCAACCATAAATTGTTTTTCCTTCCTCAAGCATCTTATCAAAAACTTCTGCAAGAATTATCTCTCCCTTAAGAGATGGCTTGGCTTTTTTTAAATATTCAAAAACTTCTGGAGTCAAAATATATTTTCCAATAATTACCATATCTGATTGAATTTCTTCTGGTTTTGGTTTTTCAACTATTTTTTTAATTTTAAATATTCCGTGAGCTATTTTTTCAACTGCAACATTTCCATAAGCTGAAATTTTATCTCTTGGCAATCTTTTTAAAGCAAGCACAGGAGCATCGCAGGTTTTAAAAACATTTATCAGTTGAGTTAAAGCCGAAACATCGGAATCAATCACATCATCATTAAACAAAACTGCTACTGCTTCATTTTTGCCAAATTTCTCTGCTTGCAAAATTGCATGCCCATCACCTTTTGGAAGTTTTTGAGTTACAAATGTAATAGTTATATCTTTAAAAATTGCCTGAAAATCATAAAGTTCTTTCAAAAGTTTATCTTTTTTCCTTGCGATTAATGTTTTCTCAATAGCATCATGATTTTTAAAATATTCCAAAACTGATTTTTGTTTTGGGCTAACTACAAATATAACCTCAGTTATTCCTGAATTTTTTGCCTCCTCAATCAAATATTGAATTGTAGGCTTATCTACCAAAGGTAAAAACTCTTTGGGCACTGCCAAAGATAAAGGCAGAAACCTTGAAGCTAGACCTGCAATTGGGATAATAACTTTTTTTACTTCCATATTTTTATTTATTTAGTTTTACTCTTCTTAAAAATGCTGGTATTTCCCACTCCTGTTCCTGCGCCAATCTTTTATCTTCCTCTACGGCTTCTGCTTTTTTGATATCTAAAGCACTTCTCCTAATTGCTTTTTTTGCTGGTTTGTCTGGAATTTGAATAATACTTAATTTCTTATCTAAAACGCCAATTGTATTTAAATGCGCAATTTCTTTCTCAGCTTTAACTTTAATTTGCTCTAATGGTTTTTCTTGTACTACTATCTTTTGTTTCTTGATGGCCAATTTTATAACCTTCTTCTTTTCCGGCAATGCCTGTGTTTTGATTTCATTTATTACTTCATCTGCTATTTCTTTTTCATTGCCTCTACCTGTCATCAAAAGAGTTGTTTTTACTTTATTCTTGGAGCCATAATTTTTAGAAATACCAAAAATTATTTTAGCTTTGGGATTTACATCGGAAATTTTCTTACTTATTTTTTCTATTTCTAGCATACTCATGTCAGAAGGTCCTGCGATATTAAACAATATTTTGTCAGCAGAAAAATTATTATTAGCATATAAAGGATTAATCAAAATTTTATTTGCAATTTCTTCTGCTCTATTTTTACCAGATTCTTCAATCGTATTTAAAAATGCCATGCTTCCCCTTCCCCTGAGAATTGACCTCAAATCAGCAAAATCAATATTTATGGTACCAGGATTATAAATTAAGTCAATCAAGCTTTCGAGAGAATTTACCATATTTTTATTTACCATAGAAAAAGCTTGAGTTATCGGAGTATTTTGGTCAATTATTTTAAAAATCTTTTCGTTTGGGATTGTGATTGAAACATTAAGTATTTCTCGCAAATCTTTCAAAGCTTTTAAAGCTATTTTTGATTTTGTTTTGCCTTCAAACTTAAATGGTAAAGTAAAAATCCCCAAAGTTATTGCACCAAAAGAAGATGCCATTTTTGCAAAAATTTCCGTAGCTCCAGAGCCAACTCCCCCGCCCAAAGAAGCAATTAAAATAACAATATCTTGATCGCGAAAAAGACCTTCAATCTTCTCTTGCTCAGACAAAGCTGATTGTTTGGCAATATCAGGATTTGCTCCAGTGCCCAATCCATGAGTTACATTTTGTCCAAATAAAAAATATTTAATTCCAGTTCTTTTCTTTATAGATCGAATATCAGTATCAGCTACGACAAAAGTTGCTTTTTTTAAAGTCTTGCCAATCTCAGAAACAATTGATCCTCCACCCCCACCAATTCCAATAACTTTTATTTTAGCTTTAAACAATGCTTCTGCAGAAAAAGCTATAATTTCTGTTTTTTTTATAGGCAAAATTTTCTTGGTTTTTGCCAATTTACTTTTTTTAATAATCATTATCCTTTTTTTCTTTTTCATATATTAATACTATAAGTTTAATCAGTTTTTTCTTGCTTTTTAAAGGCTTTCATAACTGGCTCCAAGTCACCTTCCATAATTGATTCTAAATTATGCCAACTTTTGTTTATTCGGTGATCAGTTAATCTATTTTGTGGAAAATTGTATGTTCTAATTTTTTCCGATCTTTTTGCCCAGCCAATTTGTTCTCTTCTTTCAGCAGATAATTTTGATAAATCAGCTTCTTCTTGAGCTTGCACCAGCTTAGCTGATAAAATTGACATTGCAGTTTCTCGGTTTTGCATTTGATTTCTTTCTGACTGACAAGTTACCACAACTCCTGTCGGCACGTGAGTAATTCTTATTGCAGATTCAGTTTTGTTGGTGTATTGGCCCCCTGGTCCACCAGCTTTGTAGGTATCTACTTTTAAATCTGCTGGATTAATATTTATTTCTGTTTTTTTAGCTTTTTGCATCACAGCCACAGTAATAGTTGAAGTGTGTACTCTGCCTTGTTTTTCGGTTTTGGGAATTCGCTGAACTCTATGTACCCCACCCTCATTTTGCATATTGTCATAAACTCCATTTCCTGATAATTCAAAAACTATATATTTATAGCCTCCAATCTCCGATACATATGAATCAAGTATTTTTTGACTCCAAGCTTTTCCTTGAGCATATCTAGAATACATTCTGTAAAGATCTCTTGCAAAAAGTCCCGCCTCATCACCACCAGTTCCAGCACGTATCTCAAAAATTGCCGATTGCTTACCGGATGAATTTAATGGCTCTGGCTCTTCCGTAGTCTGCCAATTCTGCCACTTGCCTTGTTCTTTTTGCCAATCATATTCTTCTGCCATATAAAATATATTACAATATTATTCTATCAAATTCAACCTTTTCTCGCCTCTTCTTGAAGCATTAACATTAATTGTTGTATTAGTTCTTGTATCTTGGCTTTGATTTGAGCTATTAGTTGTTGTTTGATTAATTGTTGATTTAGTTGCTGTGTTGCTATAGATTGATTTCTTTGTGCTTGCGCGTTGTTGCCTCCTATTCTTGTGGTATCTATGGTGCTTGTGCTTGGTAGAGTTGTGCTCCAAGTTAAAGTGAAGTCATCGGCTGTGGAGTTGCCTGCATTGTCAGTTGCTGTAAGGCTGATTACTAAGGTGGTCTGCGTAAACTAGACAGCAAAAGTGGAAAAGATAGATGGTTTTTCAGAGTACAAATTTTAATAATTTTTTATGATTTTTTTAAAAAACTAACTATTTAAATGACTTTT
>CAINMG010000057.1 GCA_903850725.1 Candidatus Staskawiczbacteria bacterium | reverse complement strand
GGCAAACTATTTTTCTGGGGGAATGGAATTGCCCCGCCTCGGCTGATTTTCCGCCCGCAGGAGGGGTCTGGGGAGGAATGCGGGCGGGTTTTTGAACCTTTCCTTTTTCGCTTCCGAATTTCGTATTTTGCAAAGCAAAATGCGCCACCAAAAGAGATGTTGCCCTTGACCCACCCAACCCATTCGCGGGCAACGCTAAGGAACTCCCTTTTTTCTTTACTATTTCCAAATATTTTGGTAATATTATATTGTAGTTAGGAAATTTAAACATATGTCATTATACCACAATTTAATATTACTAATAAAATATGGTAGAGTCAAGTAAAAACAACATAGCAAAAACCGTAAAGCGATTACGAGAGAAAACGGGCTTATCTCAAGAGAAGTTAGCTCGTCTTGCCGATGTGTCTAATAATACAATTATTAACATTGAAGCAGGAAAACAAAACAATCCCACGATTGAAACATTAAAAAAAATCGCCAAGGCGCTTGAAGTCGGCGTTGATGATTTAATAAAATAATATAGGAATATTTTTATGACACAAAGAACATTGGATACAAAAGAAGCCATAAAATCTATCGTTAGAACAGCGGTAGAAGCATATGCTACTGGTTTTCAGGCTCGACACGAAGGCGAGACCGATAATCCAAATGGTGTGCTTAATATGAAAATACACAATGTGTTTATTGCGGCGCTTGGTCCAGACATTCAATATTATTCTGCACTTGTTCGATCTCTCGATAGTTCGCTTGGCAACATGCTCGAGGGAATGGCAATAAATATCGCAAAACTATTTTATGAAGTGAATAGAAGCGTAGAGGGTAATCTATACCCCGAGCAAACATCAAAAATAGCAGAGTTGTTGGAGGGTTATAAAAATACAAGAAATCCTTTAGTGCCACAAATAGCCCATTATGAAGAAATAAGAAAAATAAAACCAAATCCAAATGCCAAACTTCAATCAAAAATTCATGTAAGCGATTATTACATAATTGATAAAGAAACAAACACTCATCATTTGATTGAATTAAAAATCGGCGGAGACTTAGACAACAAGAAGGCACGCTCTGAAAAAGAGGCTATTTTTGAACAATATGCGATACTCTCAAACTCCTTAGGAAAAGACGCAAAAATAAAAGCACATTTCGCGACTGCTTATAATCGGTTTGGCGAAGGTAAGGAATGGAATCAAGGAAGAGTTTTACAATTTTTCTCTAAAGATGAACTCTTGATCGGAAAAGATTTTTGGAACTTTGTCTGTAAGTCCAACGATGGATATAATCTAGTATTGGAAACTTATAAAGAAAATGCACACTTGATTACCGAAGCTTTGGACTCTATTAAAAAAACTTACTTAGATTAACTATGCAAACACTTATTAAATGGCCTGGTGGCAAGACAAAAGAATTTCCTTACATAAAGGATTTAATCCCTGTTTATGATCGTTACATCGAGCCGTTTTTTGGTGGTGGTGCAATTTTCTTTCAATTACAACCCAAAAAAGCAATTATAAACGATATTTGTTCTGAATTAACTGACTTTTATACCCTGCTAAAAGAAGGTAAACAAAGAGAAATATTTAAAAAGGATTTATATGATTATGTCGATAATTGGGAAAAAATTCCAAAATATATCGGTGTATTTGAAAATAAAATCGTAAAACTTTATGAGTTATATAAGCACGATGAAATTTCAAAAACGGAACTATCAAAACAAGTAAATTCAATCTTAAAAAAAGAGGAGGATCGTTTCAACGGACTTTTCCATAAAGAATTTTGTTTAGATGAACAAAATTTATTGAAGCAAATTTCCTCAAACTTAATTTCTAAAATTTCTAGAACAAGAGAAATCGAAAAACAAAGAGGTAAATTACCAGAGGGTGATTTGCAAAAAAATATTGAAACAGCGTTTCGAAGCGGTTTTTATATGCACTTTCGTGATGTTATGAATTACAACGGTAGCAGATTTCCGACTAGTCTCCCAAAAAAAATTGCAAATTATTATTTCATTCGTGAATTTTGCTATGCTTCAATGTTTCGCTTTAACAGCAGTGGTCATTTCAATATTCCTTATGGCGGTATTGCTTACAATAACAAAGATTTTCGAAACAAAGTTGATCATATTTTTAGCGATGAAGTAAAAAATATCTTTAAAAATACAGTCATTAAGAATCAAGACTTTGAGAAAGTTTTTAATGAGTATAAATTTACTGAAAAAGATTTTATTTTTCTTGATCCACCATATGATACAGATTTCAGTGATTACGAAAAAGCATCTTTTGATAAAAAAGATCAGGAGCGATTGGCAAAATGTATTTACAAAACAAAAGCGAAATTTATTTTGATCATTAAAGACACACCTTTTATTTCTAGCTTATATAAAAATAAAAAAGGGATAAAGATTGATAAGTTTGAAAAAACCTATCTTTATAATGTTAAGGGCAGAAACGACAGAGATGTTGAACATCTTGTTGTTTATAACTTCTGATTTAATATGCAAGAGTTTATCAACACAATTATACACGGCGATTGTATCGAGGAAATGAAAAAAATCTCCGATAATTCTGTTGATTTAATTTTTGCAGACCCACCCTATTATTTACAGTTACCAAAAGGAAAAAGACTAAAAAGGGCTGATGGTTCAGAAATTATACCAGTTGATGCTGAATGGGATCAATTTGAAAGTTACGAAGATTATGATAATTTTACCAAAAGTTGGATTAAGGAATGTCAAAGAATATTAAAGCCAACTGGGACTTTTTGGGTTATTGGTATGTACCATAATATTTTTCGAGTCGGCAAAATTATGCAAGATCTCGGCTTTTGGTTCTTAAATGATGTTATTTGGGTAAAAACTGACGCACTGCCAAACCTTAATGGACGAAGATTTACAAATAATCACGAAACAATAATTTGGTCTGTCAAAGATAAAAATTCTAAAGGATATACTTTTAATTATGAATTTTTAAAAAAATTGAATGGTGGAAAGCAAATGAAAGATACAGATTGGATTTTCGGTCTGTGTAGAGGGCAAGAAAGATTAAAAGATGAAAATGGAATAAAGGCACACCCAACACAAAAGCCGTTGAAACTTATCCAGCAAATTTTGCTAACAGCGAGCAACAAAGGTGATTTAATTCTTGATCCATTTCTAGGAAGTGGAACAACAGCAGTGGTAGCAAAAGCGCTTGGTCGGAACTGGATTGGAATTGAAAAAGAGAAAAAATATGTTGATTTAGCAAATGATAGAGTAAAAAATTATGGAAAATAAACGAAAACATCTTGAATTTATACAAACGATTATCGGTCGAATGGCTGGCAATTTATTTTTTCTAAGAGGTTGGACAATCACCATGATTGGGGCACTACTTGCGTTGTTTTCAAAAAATAATAGTCCTGGCTATGTTTTCTATTTTTTGATTATTATCGTCCTTATTTTTTGGATTTTAGACGGATATTTTCTATCCCAAGAGCGTTCATACAGAGATTTGTATAATCATGTTAGAAAACTAAAAGAGGAGGAGGTTGATTTTTCTATGGATATAAGTGAGTATCAAAAACTCAAGAAAAATACTCTTATTTTTGCGATGTTTTCTACAACTCTTTTAGTTTTCTATCTGCCTTTGGTTGGCATAGCATTTTTTATCATATATCAGTTAAAATAAAATTATGGCAAGAAAAACATTTTTTAGTTTTCATTATGCTCCCGACTGTTGGAGAGCTTCCCAAATAAGAAATAGTTGGGTTACGCAAGACAGAAAATCAGCTGGTTTTTTTGATTCTGTCGAGTGGGAAGAAGTAAAGAAAAAACAAGATTCCGAAATAGAAAAATGGATTGATAACCAATTAGACGGAACATCAGTAACAGTTGTTTTAATTGGGTCAACCACTGCTGGCAGAAAATGGATAAACTACGAAATAACGAGTAGCCATAAAAAAGGAAATGGTCTTTTGGGCATTTATGCTCACAACCAAAAAAATAGCAAGGGTCTTACGAGTAGCAAAGGAAAAAATCCATTTGAAGATTGGTCGATAACAAGAAATGGACAAAAGGTATTGCTTTCAAATATTTATCCAACATATGATTGGGTAAATAATGACGGATATACAAATATGGGAAATTGGATTGAAGAAGCTGCAAAAAAAGCTGGAAAATAAATAGGTGGTGCGCCAGTTTTCAACTGGCACGAAATTCGGAAGCGAAAAAGGAAAGGTTCAAAAACCCGCCCGCATTCCTCCCCAGACCCCTCCTGCGGGCGGGAAGAAAGCCGAGGCGGGGCAATTCCATT